>JAYTWE010000550.1:0-3253 GCA_043744055.1 Magnetospirillum sp. | reverse complement strand
ATATTCTTTCCCGAGGAACTCTCAGTTTTTTACGTGAACTGAGTCTATCATTAATCATCACGGCCATTGCTGCGATGCCAGACGGCTCCTGCTTCGGGTGTCGGATTGGCCAGGAAGGGGACATACTTCTTGTCCTCGCCAAGGATGTGTTTCATCAGCCATTCATAAAGCATGTCGAACAGGCGCTTGGCATCCACGGCCCGATCATGCTCGATATCGGATTTCAGGCTGTAGACCACGTCGTACATCTGGTCATGCAGTGCTTTGTGAGCCTTCCAGTCGGGGAAGCCCGCCCGGCGGATGGCTTGTTCTTCCTCGCTGAAGTGGATGAGGACGAAATCCTCCAACTGTTCGACGACGGTCTTGATTTCGGTCTGCCGCCCCGTTGTCTCCAAGAGCGGATGCAACTGGTTGAGGCAGTCGATAATCATCTGGTGATGGCCATCCAGCGAATCGGAGTTGACCGACATGGCGGGGGTCCATTCGACAAATTTCATCTCAACCATCCATCAATGCTCTGACATGCGCGGCCACCGAGGCGGCCAAGGCGCGCGGATCGTATCCGCCTTCAAGGACCGATACCACCCGTCTTGAGCTGCATTCGCGGGCCACATCCAGCAATTGACGGGTGATCCAGTCAAAATCGCTGACCTGGAGTCTCAGATGGGCCATGGGATCGGCGGCATGGGCGTCAAACCCGGCGGAAATGATAAGAAGCTCCGGCGAGAAGGCGCGAAGAGCGGGGAGGATTTCGTTGGTATAGGCGTCTCGGAAGGGCTGCGATGTGGAGCCCTTCGGCAGCGGAATATTTATCACCGTGGCGCCCCCGGCCGGACCTTTTTCATCGGGGCGTCCGGTATAGGGAAAGGCATCGTCTTGGTGCGTCGAAGCATAAAACATTCCCGGCTGATCCCAAAGAATCCGCTGGGTGCCGTTGCCGTGGTGAACGTCGAAGTCGATAACGGCCACCCGCTTTACACCATGAACATCGCGCGCATGGAGCGCGCCGATGGCGGCATTGGCAAACAGGCAAAAGCCCATGGCCAGTTCACGCTCGGCATGGTGACCGGGCGGGCGGACGGCGCAAAAGACATTGCGGACCTTATTGGTCATGACCTCGTCCACGGCGGCGCAGACGGAGCCGGCGGAGCGGAGCGCAGCTTCTCCCGTTCCCTTGGATAAGATGGTGTCGCCTTCGATCTCCACCAGGCTGTTGTCCTTGGGGATCATGGCCAGAATCTGGTCGATATGGGCGGCGGAATGGGCGCGCAGCAATTGTTCCCGCGTCGCAGCCGGAGCCTCATCTCGAATAAGGAAAGAGAAATCCTCGTGTTCGAGCATATGGGTAATGGCGATCAGTCGCTCGATGTCTTCCGGGTGATACTCGCCGGTCTCGTGGCCGAGACAGGCGGGATGCGTCAGCAATAGCGTGGTCATAGAGGGCTAGCATCTCCCTAGGGCGCAATCGGCTTTGGGGAGGATAGCGTCCTGCAACTCAATTGACCAGAGTTGGACTAAGATTAATTCCAGGTGGGTTTCGGGTCTGAGCGGGGGGCAACGAAAAAGCCGCGCCCCAAGGGGCGCGGCTTCAACGCTTCTCGCGGACTTAAAAAAGTCCAGCCAGATTACTTCTTCACGATCTTCTGGACGGCTTCGACCTGCTTCTTCACGGGCTCGAAAGCGGCGGTGAAGACGGAGGTGGTCAGCTCGGCGATCTTGGTGCTGTCGGCGACGGCGGCGTCAACGGCTTCCTTGACCAGCTTCTGCTGCAGGGAAACGAATTCCTCGGGGCTCTTGACGGTGGCCAGGGCCTGGATGGAGGAGGTCAGCTTCTCGGCGTTCTTGGTGGCCAGAGCCTGATAGGCCTTGGCCAGTTCCTGGAAACCGGCGATGGCGGCATTGCCGCTCTGGGTCAGGGCGTCGGCGTTGGCTTTGGTGGCGGCGGTGATCTGGTCGAAAGCGGCGTTCGGCATTGGAGTGTTCCTCACGGTTGAGTTCTTGCGCAAATGCTGCGCTGCAACATGCCGTCAATATACCCATATTCGAGGCGAGTTCAAGCGAAATGCTGCGTTGCAATAAAATCTTCCTACTTATTTCCGGCCAAGGCTGGATTTGGCTTGGCGGCGACGGGAATGAAGCACCGGTTCGGTATAGCCGTTGGGCTGCGCACGGCCTTTGAACACAAGGTCACAGGCGGCTTGGAAGGCGATGCTGGATTCAAAGTCAGGGGCCATGGGGCCATAGGCGGGATCACCGGCATTTTGTCCATCGACCACCTTGGCCATTCGCTTGAGGGTCGCCATCACTTGGGGTTCGGTGCAAATTCCATGATGCAGCCAGTTGGCGATGTGCTGGCTTGATATGCGGAGGGTGGCGCGGTCTTCCATCAGGCCCACATTGTCCATATCGGGGACCTTGGAACAGCCGATACCCTGGTCGATCCAGCGGACCACATAGCCGAGAATGCCTTGGGTATTGTTATCCAATTCCGCTTGAATCTCGGCCTCTGACAAATTCTGTCCGGTTAGGAGCGGAATGGTCAGGATGTGGTCGATGCTGGCTCGTGGCCGTGACGCCAGCTCTTGCTGACGGGCGCTGACATCGACGTGATGGTAATGCATGGCGTGCAGGGTTGCGGCAGTGGGCGAGGGGACCCAGGCGCAATTGGCGCCAGCCATGGGATGGGCGGATTTGGTCTCGACCATCTGGCGCATCTCGTCAGGCTTGGCCCACATGCCCTTGCCGATCTGGGCGCGTCCTTTCAGGCCGCATTCCAGGCCGATATCCACGTTCTGGTCTTCATAGGCACTGATCCAGGCCTCTTTCTTGATGGCTTCCTTGGGCAGGAATGGACCGGCCTCCATGGAGGTATGGATCTCGTCTCCGGTGCGATCCAAAAAGCCAGTGTTGATGAAGACGATGCGGTCCTTAACGGCGCGAATGCATTCCTTCAGATTGACCGTGGTGCGGCGCTCTTCATCCATCACACCCACTTTCATGGTGTTGCGGGCCAGTCCCAGGGCATCTTCCACCCGAGCGAACAGGTCGTCGGTCAGCTTGACCTCGTCTGGGCCGTGCATTTTCGGCTTGACGATATAGATGCTGCCGGTGCGGCTGTTGCCATAAGGTCCCAGGGCTTTGAAGTCGTGGATCGCCGCCAGAGTCGTAACCATGGCGTCCAGGAAGCCTTCGGGAATTTCAGCGCCAGTCTTATGGAGCACGGCATCGGTGGTCATCAGGTGGCCGACATTGC
>JAYTWE010000549.1:0-5086 GCA_043744055.1 Magnetospirillum sp. | reverse complement strand
GACAATCTGGTGAATTGGTCTTTCGTCGAGGCCAATCTGGGCTGATCGACCCATTTCGTATAAGAGAGGCGGCTTCCGCAGGAATGCCGCCTCTTTTTTATGGGGAAGTGACGGTTCTGGCTATATCGTGGCGGCTTGTTATCGCATCCATGGACAGAACATGACCGTCGATCCCGCGACCTTGGCCCCGGCCCGCTTTATTCAGTCCGATGATCCCGCCATCATCGCCTTTGCCCGTGACGCGGCCAGGGGCGGCTTTGATCCTCGCGACATTGCCGTTCGGCTTTATTACGCGGTGCGCGATGGCATCCTTTACGATCCCTATGTGCGCTTCAATGTACCAGAGAGCTATTCGGCCAAGGATGTCTTGACCAAGGGCAGCGGCTTTTGCATCCCGAAGGCAGCTCTGCTGGCCGCTTGCGCCCGTGCGGTCGGTCTCCCGGCCCGAGTGGGCTTCGCCGATGTGCGCAACCATCTGGCCACGCCCAAGCTGCTGGAGGTCAATGGCGGCGATGTGCTGTGCTGGCACTCCTTCACCGAAATCCTGTTGGACGGAAGCTGGGTCAAGTCCACGCCAGCCTTCAATCTGAAGTTATGCGAGAAGTTCGGGGTTCATCCGCTGGAGTGGGATGGAAAGACCGATTCCGTCTTTCACCCCTATGACACCCAGGACCGCCGCCACATGGAATATGTCCACGAGCGCGGCAGCTTCACCGATGTTCCCTATGACGAGATCACCGCCACCTATCGCTCCATGAGTCCTCGCCTGATGGAAGACGACCCTTGGGGCAAAGGCTCAGACTTCGCCGCCGAAGCCAGAGCGGAAGCCTGAAATGCGTTCCATCGACCGTCTGCTGGACATCATGGCGCGGCTGCGCGACCCCAAGACCGGCTGCCCCTGGGATTTGGAGCAAAGCTTCGCCACCATCGCGCCCTACACCATCGAGGAAGCCTATGAGGTCGCCGAGGCCATTGACCAAGGCGACATGCCCGCGCTGAAGGATGAATTGGGCGATCTGCTGTTCCAGGTGGTGTTCTACGCTCAGATGGCCAAGGAACAGGGTGATTTCAATTTCGACGCCATCGCCGATTCCATTGCCGACAAGATGATCCGCCGCCACCCCCATGTGTTCGAGCAAGCCGATGGACGCGATGCCGCCGGACAGACCGTGGCTTGGGAAGAGACCAAGGCCCAGGAACGCGCTGCCAAAGCACAGATTGAACCGGGAGTCTTATCCGGGGTTGCCCGCACCCTGCCTCCCATGACACGGGCGCTGAAGCTGCAAAAGCGAGCCGCTCGGGTTGGGTTCGACTGGGCCGAGGCTGTCACTATCTTGGATAAACTGGCCGAGGAAGCTGAAGAAATCGCGCATGAAATTAAGGTAGGTGCCCCCCACGACCGGCTTGAAGACGAGATGGGTGATGTCTTATTCGTCTGCGTCAATCTCGCCCGCAAGCTCAACATCGACCCCGAACAGGCCTTGAAGCGCGCCAATACCAAGTTTGAACGCCGCTTTGGTCATATCGAGTCCGAATTGAAGGCCCAGGGACGCTCGCCCGAGACGGCGTCGCTCGACGAAATGGAAGCTCTGTGGCAGTCTGCCAAGGGACTGGAAAAGTCCGGAGGGGCCGGTGATCTGTGAATGGATAAAGCGGGTGGGTGCGCTGGCGGCGGTTCTGCTGCTGTCGTCGTGCTACATCCCCGATAAGTTCAAGAGCGAATTGCGCTTGTCGCGTTACGGCGACTACTCGCTGACCTTCAAGGGCGACCTGTTATGGGCTCCCATTCTCGATGATTACCGCAAGGGTAAGATCAGCCCGGATAACGAGCCGGAGAAGATCGCCAATATCAAGAAGGACCTGTCTCGCGACATTGCCGTGCGCAAGATGGAAAGCCGCGGCCGTGGCCGCTTTTCCGTGGAGTATGAGCGCACCGGTCGTTTGGAACGGGTTCAGCTTATCTCCTTGCTCCGGCGCGATGCCCGTCTGATCGCCATGCGCTCCATGGAAAATGGCATTATCGCCATCCATGCCAATTCCATGAAGCCATCCGACGCGCAAATGATGGCGGAAATGGGCCTGAACATGGAAGGCGAGTTCCGCATCACCACCGATGCCACCGTGTTGGAGCACAATGCCACCGAGGTTCGCCCCTTTGGCAAGGCTCGGGTCTATGTCTGGAAGATCGAGAACCCGCTGTCGGCCATGCCTCACCTGGTCTATAGGCGAGATGACGATCCTGGTCGTCCCCTCCCCCCCCGTATATCGGAGCCCCAATAACATGTGGAGCAATCGCACTGTCCTCGTGACAGGGGCCACCGCCGGATTCGGTACAGCCATAGCCCGTCGCTTTGCCAAGGAAGGAGCGCGGCTGGTGATTTGCGGTCGCCGCTTGGACCGTCTGGAGGCGCTGAAATCCCAACTGACAACCCCGGTTCACGCCGAAAGCCTGGATGTCCGAGACCGCGCCGCCGTGGCTGCCTTTGTCGAGGGATTACCGCAAGACTTTCGTGACATAGACCTGCTGGTCAACAATGCTGGCCTCGCCTTGGGGCTGGAACCCGCCCAGAATGCCGATCTGGATGACTGGGAAACCATGATCGACACCAATCTCAAGGGATTGATGTATATGACCCGCGCAATCCTGCCCGGCATGGTTCAACGCAACCGGGGGCATGTGGTCAATATCAGTTCGGTGGCGGGAACCTACCCCTATCCCGGCGGCAATATGTACGGAGCCACCAAGGCGGCAGTTACCCAATTCTCGCTGAACCTGATCACCGATCTGGTCAA
The DNA here is from genome assembly GCA_043744055.1 of Magnetospirillum sp. Taxonomy (GTDB): domain Bacteria; phylum Pseudomonadota; class Alphaproteobacteria; order Rhodospirillales; family Magnetospirillaceae; genus Phaeospirillum. The sequence goes on along the minus strand of JAYTWE010000549.1, from coordinate 2,293 downwards.
AACCAAGGTGCGGGTGACCAATATCGAACCCGGCATGTGCGGCGGCAGTGAATTCTCGGTGGTGCGCTTTCAAGGCGATGCCGACAAAGCCGCCAAGGTTTACGAAGGAACCACGCCCCTGACCGCCGAAGATATCGCCGATGCGGTCTACTGGGCGGCTTCCGTGCCCGCCCATGTCAATATCAACCGCATCGAAATGATGCCAATCTGCCAAGCATCGGCTGCCTTCGCGATTCACCGGGAGGGTTGATACCGCCCCCCGGACCCCTTTGTTTTTATGAATAACAATAAGGAGGTTCGGAGGCCTCTCCGAGCGGGCCAGGGCGGCAGCCCTTCGCGAAGCGAGACTTCCCTACTCCACCAAGGCCTTCAGACTCCGCCAGCTGCCTTCGCTGGGTGTCAGCAACAGCCCCGCCTTACAATAGACGGGCTGATAGGGCTGGTCGTTGAGCAGACGGGAGTATCCACCGGCTTCGGCATGGATCAGAACCCCGGCAGCGTGATCCCAGGGCATCAGCTTCTTGAAATGCGCGAAGTGCAAAACACCCGTTACGAGGTCGATATAGTCGTGGGCGGCACTGCCTTTGCGGCCAATTTTGGCGACCATTGACGCCAGATGGGGAGCACGTTTCACCGAACCGTTCATGTCTTCCAACGGAGCCGGAGGCAGCACCGTGAGGCGCTGTTCGCCCATCCAGGCCCCCCCGCCTTGTTCCGCGATCACCATACGCCCGGAGACTGGATCATAGATCCACCCGGCACGAGTCACGCCGTCCTCCACCAGGGCGATGATGACGGCGAAACGGGGATTTCCTTTAGCGAAGTTGGAGGTTCCATCCACGGGATCAATCACCCAGACCGTACCGGGATATTCCAGCCGATGCAAAAGATCGGGTTCGGCATCAACCCCTTCTTCCCCGACCACGGCAGAGCCGGTCAGAAGATCGGTCAGGCGGCGCGACAGCACCTTTTCGGCCTCGGTATCGGCCTCGGTCACCAGCTGACCCGGCTTCTTCTCGTGCATCTGCCCGGCGGTCAGATGACCGAAGCGCGGTAGAATTTCCGCCTCTGCGGTCTCTCGAATGATCGCGGCTACGGTTTGCGGGTCGATCCTTAAACTCACGAGGCACCTCGTCCATCGGCTTGGCGTTGATGGAAACGTTTGATATCGGCAACGTCAAGCCTCACCCGCATAAATGCGTGTGCCTGATCGTCACGCCGAGCCACCACTTCACCATGGCGGTACAGCCAAGAGATGGAGGCTCCATCCGACAAGGACAAGGAAACGTCGATCACTTCGCGCCCCGTGCCAAGCCGACGATCCAGTTCGGCCAACAGAGCCGGAACACCTTCGCCAGTCAGGGCGGACAGGGCCAGACAATCAGGGCGGCGCTTGGCCTGATTCATAACTTCGTCACGACGGGTTTCATCGAGCAGGTCGATCTTATTCAAAGCCTCGACCAGACCACGATCCACCACCTCGGCCAAGCCAAGCTCTTTGAGCACGGTTTCCACATCGGCGGCCTGGGCCTCGGTATCGGGATGGGAGACATCGCGGACATGAACCACCACATCCGCTTCCAGCACCTCTTCCAGGGTGGCGCGAAAGGCGGCGACCAATTCATGAGGAAGATCGGAAACGAAGCCCACCGTATCGGACAGAATAATCTTACGGCCCGATGGCAAGATCAGGTCGCGCATGGTGGGGTCCAAGGTGGCGAACAGCATGTCTTTCGCCAGGACCTCGTCCCTGGTGATGGTATTGAACAGGCTGGACTTACCGGCATTGGTATAGCCCACCAAGGCTACGATGGGATAAGGCACCCGCCGCCGCGCCTTACGGTGCAGGTCGCGGGTGCGCTTGACGTCTTCCAGCTCACGCTCCAGCTTGACGATCCGATCGCCGATCATGCGACGATCGGCCTCGATCTGGGTCTCGCCGGGACCACCCAGAAAGCCAAAGCCGCCACGCTGACGTTCCAGATGGGTCCAGGACCGCACCAGTCGGGATCGCTGATAACTGAGTGCCGCAAGCTCGACTTGCAACGAGCCTTCGCGAGTCCGCGCCCGCGCACCGAAGATTTCAAGAATGAGTCCGGTGCGGTCGATGACCTTGCAGCCCCAGGCCTTTTCCAGGTTGCGCTGTTGGACGGGCGACAGATGGCCGTCAACCACCGTCAACGTGATCTGTTTTTCCTCGATCTCCTCGGCCAGACGCTCAACCGCCCCCTTCCCCAGCAATGTGGCGGGGCGACGTTTGGCGACCGTCACCGCCTCGGCGGCGACGATGTCC
>JAYTWE010000548.1:0-8964 GCA_043744055.1 Magnetospirillum sp. | reverse complement strand
TAGGGCTCCATCGCCACCACCGGGCAAGTCATTGCGATATTCCGTATCATCGACAAACAATCCAGGGGCAACCCCGCCCACCCAGTGCTGGATACGGGTGGTCTCGCGCAGAAAGGTCAAGATACTCGACAGGTCCGCCGAAAACCCTTCATTGGCATAGATGAATCCCATATTGGATGTGGCGGGAGCCGCACCCAAACCGGCAAGGCAGGATTTAGCCGCCAGACCCCAGTGATCGGCATGGGCATGAGCGACGGTAAAGGATTGTGCACTCATGGCTTGGCCTCCTTGCGGGAATGGCGCTCGAGCAGCAGACGGACGGATGGCAAGATACGCTCGACAATCACATCCACACCCTTGGCGGTGGGGTGCAGTCCATCGGGCTGATTGAGGCCAGTATTATTGCCCGCGATCCCATCGAGAAAGAACGGATAGAACACCACATCGTGGCGAACGGCCAAATCATGGAACACGGCTTTAAACTCAGCCTGAAAAGCCGGGCCGTAATTGGGCGGAGCCAGCATTCCGGTCAGCAGCGTTCCGATCCCCGCCGCCTTCAAGCGTTTCAGTAAGGTGTCCAGATTGGCTCGGGTCAGTTTCGGATCGAGGCCGCGCAAGCCGTCATTGGCTCCCAATTCGACGATGGCCAGATCAGGCTTTTCCGCCAAGGACCAATCCAGCCGCGCCAGACCGCCGGTGGTCGTGTCGCCGGAAACTCCAGCATTAATGATCTTGACGTCTCGGCCTTCGGCGCGCAGCGCTTTTTCCAGCCGGGCGGGAAAAGCGGCATCAGCGGGAAGACCGAAACCGGCCGTCAGAGAATCCCCCAATGCCAAAATGCGGACAGGCGCGGCCACGGCGTCTCCCATGATGACGTTGACAAGCAGCAGGGCTGCCCCATATGGCAAGATCACCCGTGTAAGGAAAGACATGCCGCAAAGTCCTCTCGACCCGAAGCCCCTCATCCAAATAGAGGCGCTTCATCTCAACTTGGCGAGCTTGGCGGGCGAGGTCAATGTCTTGCGCGGGATTGATCTGAACGTGGCCACGGGCGAGACCCTGGGTGTGGTGGGGCCATCGGGGTCGGGAAAGTCTACCCTGCTCATGATCATGGGCGGGTTAGAACGCCCCAGTTCCGGGAAAATCCTTGTGGCGGAGCATGATCTAACCACCATGACCGAAGACCAACTGGCGCGGTTCCGCCGCGATCATGTGGGAATTGTGTTCCAGTCTTTTCACTTGATTCCCACCATGACGGCGCTGGAAAACGTGGCGGTGCCGCTGGAACTGGCCGGTCGCGCCGATGCCTTCATGGCGGCGGAAGAGGAATTGAAGCGAGTCGGACTCGGCCATCGGCTGGACCATTATCCCGGTCAGCTGTCCGGCGGCGAGCAACAGCGGGTCGCCTTGGCCCGCGCCTTCGTCACCCGGCCGAAACTTCTTCTGGCCGACGAGCCCACCGGCAATCTGGACGGCGTGACCGGCCGCGCCGTGATGGACCTGCTGTTTGAGCTGAACCAGGATTTCGGGTCTACCTTGATCCTGGTCACTCATGATGATGGGCTGGCCGGGCGTTGCCGCCGGGTTGTCCGGGTCGAAGATGGCCGGATTGCTCTGTCATGACTTTTCTCGCGGCTCGCTTTGCCCTGCGTGAATTGCGCGGCGGGTTGAAGGGTTTTCGCATCCTGGTGGCATGTCTTGCCTTGGGAGTGGCAGCCATCGCCGCCTCGGGTTCGCTACGGGCGGCGGTGGATCGGGCGTTGAGCGAGGATTCCCGTGCTTTGCTGGGGGGAGATCTTGATCTTCGCCAATCCCATCAACCCTTGGCACCCGAATATCTATCCGCCTTGACCGCCTTGGGCCGTGTCACCCAAGGAGTGGAGATGCGGGTCATGGCCAGTGTGAGAGGCAACAACGCCCGTGCCCTGGTGGAGTTAAAGGGGGTGGATGCGGCCTATCCCCTGGTGGGGCGGCTGGAATTGACGCCTTCTCTCCCTCTCTCGGCTAGGCCGGGGGAGGGCTGGGGTGGGGGCAATCCCATCTTCACTTTTCGCGACGGAGCCTGGGGCGCGGCGGCGGAAGCCAATCTGCTGGATCGGCTGGGGCTGAAGCTTGGCGAACGGGTCCATGTGGGCGAAACCGAACTGGAAATCCGCGCTGTTATCATCAAGGAGCCTGATCGGGTCGCCACCGCCCTGTCCTTCGGTCCCCGCCTGATGGTGACAGCCGAAGCCGTGACCGCCACCGGCCTGATTCAGCCGGGCAGTCTGATGCGTTACACGGCGCGTCTCGCCCTCCATAACGGCATGAGCGCCGCCGAAGCCAAGGCTGATCTGGCCCGGCGCTTTCCCGATGCCGCCTGGCAGATGCGCGATGCCTCCGATGCCGCACCGGGAGTCGGTCGGTTTCTCGATACCCTGGCCTCGTTCTTGACCCTGGTGGGGCTGACGGCGTTACTGGTGGGCGGTATTGGCGTCGCTAATGCGGTCAAGGCCTATCTGGACGGTAAGATCGCCACCATCGCCATGTTGAAATGCCTGGGTGCGCCGTCACGGTTGATTTTGAAGATTTATCTGTTGCTGGTCGGTCTGCTGTCCCTGGCGGGAATTCTGCTGGGACTGGCGGCGGGAGCGCTGGTGGTGCCGCTGGTCATCGCCGTGGCGGGAGATGGCCTGCCGCTGCCCGCCCGATCAGGAATTTTCCCTGGTGCATTGTTCACCGCCGCCGGATTCGGGGCGCTGTCGGCCCTGGTCTTTACCCTATGGCCGCTGGCCCGTGCCCGAATGATTCCGCCTTCCACATTGTTTCGCCGCATGGCGATTCCCGTGGGCGGTCGCCCGGATGCCGCCAGTCTGCTGGTTCTGGCCCTGGCGGTCTTGACCTTGGCGGGGTTGACCGTGCTGGCGGCGGGCAACCGGCCGCTGGCGGCATGGTTCGTCGGCGCCTCGGTGGTCACCCTGGCTTTATTTCGCGGATTGGCCTGGGGATTGTCCAAGACGGCAACTGCTCTGGCCGCTCGCCATGGCCGGACTGTCGGCCCAACCTGGAGACTGGCCTTGGCCAATCTCCACCGCCCCGGTTCGGCGGTGGTGGGCATGGTCTTATCCCTGGGTCTCGGCCTGACGGTACTGGTGACCATCGCCTTGGTGGAGGGCAACCTTGCAGCCCAGTTCGGCGAGAGACTGCCGATTCAGGCTCCATCATTTTACTTCATTGATGTTCAGCCCGATCAAGTGGCGGCGTTAGAGGAGGTGGTGCTTCGCACCGACCCGCACGCCATTCTGGAGCGCGCCTCCATGGTGCGCGGCCGCATTACCGGCATTCGCGGCGTACCGGTGAGCGAAGCCAAAATCGCTCCCGAGGCAGAATGGGCGGCACGCGGCGATCGCGGCCTGTCTTCAGCGACGTTTCCACCGCCGGGCTCCAAGGTCATCGAGGGGGAGTGGTGGCCCAAGGATTACCATGGACCAGCGCTGGTTTCGGTGGATGCGGCGGTGGCCAGGGGATTCGGCCTCAAAGTCGGAGATCGGTTGGGCCTCAATGTCTTGGGCCGCGAGATCGAGACCACCGTGGCCAGTCTGCGTCATATCGAATGGTCCAGTCTGTCCATGAACTTTGCCTTTCTGCTGTCTCCCGGTGCACTGGACGGTGCGCCTTATACGGTGATCGCCACGGTTCGGGCCGAACCTCGGCTTGATGCCGCCATAGAAAAGGCGGTTACCGACCGCTTGCCCAATGTCTCTTCCATCCGAGTTAAGGAAGCGCTGAACTCCGTGCGGGCTATTATCGAACAGGCGGATCTGGCAGTGCGGCTGGCCGGGGCGGTAACCTTGGCGGCGGGGGGTATGGTCTTAGCCGGAGCGGTCATGGCCGGACATCGCCGCCGGGTCTGGGAGGCCGTTGTTCTTAAAGTACTGGGAGCATCCCGAAGCCAGCTGTGGCGGGCTTATCTGGCGGAATTCGCCGTGATCGGGGTGTTGACCGGATTGACCGCCGCATTGGTCGGCTCCATGGCGGCCCGCGCCATCTTGCTTTATGTCATGAAGGCGGAATGGGTCTTCCTGCCCGGAATTACCGCAACCACTCTGGCCGCTTGTGTCGGAGCCAGTCTGCTGGCCGGATTTGCCGGGACGTGGCGGGCTTTAGGAGTCAAAGCCGCACCTGTATTACGGGGTGAATAGGACAAGATAAATACGTTAACTTGATTCTCTCCAGGACTGCTCCATATTGATGTGAGCTTCAACCTCATCGATTTAGAGGAACCACCATGGCTTTCGGATCAGACCCCAGATACATGAGCGCCGCCCAGGCCGAAGCGGCTCATATCGACGTGGGCCTGCGGCAGTACATGCTCAGCGTGTACAATTACATGGCCTCCGCCCTGGCCCTGACCGGCATCGTCGCCTGGGTCATCGCCAGTGTTCCCGTCTTGAACGCAATCGTTGTTCATTCCCCGTTGAAATGGGTCTTCATGCTGGCCCCGCTGGGACTGGTGTTCTTTATGAGCGCCAAAATCGAGTCCATGCGGGCTTCGACCGCCTCGACCCTGTTTTGGGTCTATGCCGGTCTGATGGGCGCATCGTTGGCCTCGATCTTCCTGGTGTTCACCGGCGCCTCGGTGGCGCGGGTGTTCTTTATCACAGCGGCGGCTTTCGCGGGCCTCAGCCTGTACGGCTACACCACCAAGAAGGATCTGTCCGGTTTCGGCAGCTTCCTGATTATGGGCGTGTGGGGCCTGATGATTGCCGGTATCGTCAACATCTTCCTCGCCAGCCCCATGCTGCACTTCGTCATGTCGGCGGCGGGCGTGCTGATCTTCGCCGGTCTAACCGCCTATGACACCCAGAACATCAAGCAGATGTATTGGGAAGGCGATGACAGCGAAGTCGCCTCCAAAAAGGCGGTATTCGGTGCGCTTCAGCTCTACATGGACTTCATCAATCTGTTCATGTTCCTGCTGCAGTTCATGGGCGTCCGCCGCGACGATTGATCGCGAGATCTCGGGATAACAAAGAAGCCCTCGGAGCAATCCGGGGGCTTTTTGGTTGGGTGAAGCGAATCCGAGAATCCACGTCCTCCGTCGCCTTGAGAACCCGAAAATTTTCCGATGAAGAGTGTGGGCTCTGCCCACAACCCGCAAAGGGTCTCGGACCCTTTGATCCTCCTGGTTTATTAGGAATGGGGTCCGGGGCGCTACCCCGGATGGGGTCGGGCAATAGCCCGATCAAGAGTGACAGGTCAAAGCATATGGCCGTTGGTATTAAGGGCCGGCGAGGAACGCGCACCTTCTGTGGGTGGGTTCCTCGCCGCCCGTGTCGATCTCGCGCTCCGAATGGGGGGGAGGTGCGCGAAACCAACCTTTTGCTCGCGGTCTCCCTGATTTGGAGCGCGGACGGTCAGCGTCATGGATCGGCGGAGTGGGGGGGGGAAGCCGAGCCATCTTCTGACTACGGACTAGAATAATTTAACTCTCATCATACGGCAAGTTTTTTGAGACGTTCTAATACCCACATAACCGGTGTGGGCCTATGTCCAGATGCAGATGATCGGCATGCAACCGATTATGATTCGGCGTGAGAACTACATTAAAATGCTCGCACGAGGCGCGGGCGACCTCTTGCAAGAAATCACTGCGCTTCCCCGCCCCCCGCCAATCTTTCTTGACGGAAATCACCGTGCCGTCGGCCAATTCAAACCCACCGATATCAATGGCCTGCCCCTTGGCATGTTCGGACAAACGCCCGCCTCGGCTCTCACCCTCGCCCTTCCCGGTTGACGCGGTCGCGGTCTCCGTCCGCCGAGAGCGGCAATTATAAGTCCCCATATGATGCAATCGCACCACCCTTTGACCGAACACCTTCAGGGCGGCAGGGGCAACAACCTGAGTCTCGAAACGGTCGATGCTCCGCGCCATGGCGCAAGACACCACGCCGGGTTTATTCCACCCCAACTGGGAATCGGCGGTGACCTTGACTGGATTGGGCACGCTGCATGATCCGGCCGGGCTGGGAGCTTGCGGTTCAAAGACAACATGATGATCCCGCAGATCCTTGAGACAGGCGGTATCGGGATCGAGAACAAGAGGAGGAGCAGCAAGACGAGGTGGCGGAGACGCACAGGCCCCCACCAGCAATACAGCCAGAATCGCTATGCTTCGTCCCAAGGACACAGCCGTCTTTCCGCGAAAGTTTGAACCCGATTATCTAGCGGAAAGACGGCAAAAAAGTCACGCCTTTTCTGAGTGTTACCTGGATAAGTTGATCTATTTAATTAAGAATTCGTTAATCAGCCAGCTTGACCGCTGTGCCATTGGCCGAAACGATCAGCATGGTCTTGGAATCACCACCCACCACTTCATAATCCAAATCCACCGCCACCACGGCATCAGCGCCCAACTCAGCAGCACGGGCCTGGAGATCAACCAGGGCGGCCTGTTTAGCCTCACCAAGAATCTTCTCGTATGACCCGCTGCGACCGCCGACGATGTCGCGGATACTCGCCATCATATCGCGAAAGATATTGGTGCCCATGACGGCATCACCGGTGACAATTCCCAAATAGGCAGTGATCCGGCGAGAATCGATTCCGTCGGTGGTGGTAATAATCATTCGGGCCTCCCAAGGTCATGAAGTAGACATCATAGCCTTGACCACAGGGCTTCGCTTTCTCCAAACTCGCGCCGCCGCGAATTTTTAGGATTCCACCCATGACCGAAGCCACTCCCATCGGCCCCACTCCCATCGGTATCGTCACCATTTCCGACCGCGCCAGTCAGGGTGTCTATGAAGACAAAGGCGGCCCCGCCATCCATGCCGAGCTGACCCGGTTTTTATCGACGCCGTGGCGCGCTGTCGCGCGAGTCATCGCCGATGAGCAGCCGTTGATCGAAGCGACCCTGAAAGAACTGGCGGATCAAGAAGGCTGCGCCCTGATCGTGACCACCGGCGGCACCGGCCCAGCTCCGCGCGACGTTACCCCGGAAGCCACTGAAGCCGTATGCCACAAGATGATGCCGGGCTTCGGCGAACTAATGCGCACCGAAAGCCTGAAAGTGGTTCCCACCGCCATTCTGTCGCGCCAGACTGCCGGTATTCGAGGGAAAAGCCTGATCGTCAATCTTCCCGGCAAGCCTTCGGCCATCGCTGACTGCCTGGTGGCGGTGATGCCAGCCATTCCTTATTGCATCGACCTGATCGGCGGACCGTTCATCGACACCAACCCGGCAATCTGCACGGCATTCCGGCCCAAGGCGAAATAGCCCTCGCTTGACCGGGCTCAAGGCACCGGGGAGTGCGGCTGTGTTGTTGTGGCTCACCCTTCCCGGAGCCCCATGCCATGACCGTCCTGACTCCCGTCCATCCCCGGATTGAACTGCTCAACCTGTTGGATGCAGCCGTCGCCGCCCACGCCAATGTGGTGCAGATCCGGTTGGACGGCACACGGGCCGTGGTCGAGACCTTGGCCACCGGTCGGGTCGAGGCAAGCCTGGATTGGCCGCAAGATCGCTGTGCCCAGGCTCTGCCCGCCGCTTTCGCCCTTTGCGACGGCTCTGACGACTATGAATACGGCAGCACGCGCAGCGCCCGTATGACCGGTGAAAAAGCGGCTCTGCCCAAGGGCGTCACCATGGTGTTCCTGCAATTCTTCCCGCCCCGCGATGGTCAACGCCATCTGGTGGCCCGCATCACCTATGATGCAGATACTTGCTGCGGCACCTGCGGAGGCTGAAGCCTCCCGGACCTTCCATCTAAATGAAGGAAGTGCGGCAGCCCATCGCGCCAGCGAGACTTAAGCTCACGCCACTTCCAAATCGAAGGCGGCGGCCATCAACGCCTTGGTATAGGCGGTCTGAGGCGCCTGAAACAGAACATCGGCGCGGCCCGCTTCCACCACTTTACCATCCTTCATGACCATCAACTGGTCGGCCAGGGCACGCACCACCCGTAGATCGTGGCTGATAAACAGATAGGCGATGGAGTGACGGGCCTGAATGTCGCGCAACAGATCGACGATTTGAGCCTGAACTGAAACGTCCAGAGCGCTGGTGGGCTCGTCCAACACGATGAATTTGGGCTTCAGAACCAAAGCCCGTGCAATAGCGATACGTTGGCGTTGACCGCCGGAGAATTCGTGGGGATAGCGATCCCGGCTGGCCGGGTCCAGACCCACTTCCTCCAGCGCGGCGATGATGGCGGCTTCCCGTTCACCGGGTCCCTGGGCAAGCTTATGGACGTCCAGACCTTCACCGACGATTTGCCCCACCGACAAGCGCGGCGATAACGAACCATAGGGGTCCTGGAATACCATCTGCATTTCACGACGTAGCGGCCGCAGCGTGGATGCCGACATGGATTGGATGGGAGTGGTGCCGAAAATAATGGCTCCCTCACTGCCCAACAACCGCAGCAGAGCCAAACCCAGCGTAGTCTTACCCGAGCCGGATTCTCCCACTACACCGATGGTCTGACCGCGCCGTACCGCCAGACTGACGCCGTCTACCGCCTTGATATGGCCGATGGTCTTGCGCAACAGGCCACCCTTGAGGGGAAACCATACTTTCAGGTCCTGGGCTTCCATCACCACCGGAGCATCCAGATCGGTTTGAACCGGCTTTCCCTTAGGCTCAGCCGCCAACAGACGTTGAGTATAAGGGTGTTGCGGCGAGTCAAACACCTGAGCCACCGAACCGGTCTCAACGATCTCGCCATGATTCATGACGCAGACCCGGTCGGCCATCTTGCGCACGATGCCTAGATCATGGGTGATGAACAGCAGCGCCATGCCGAAACGAGTCTGCAAATCCTTCAACAGTTTGAGGATCTGAGCCTGAATCGTCACATCCAACGCGGTGGTCGGCTCGTCGGCGATCAACACATCGGGCCGGTTGGCCAAGGCCATGGCGATCATCACCCGCTGGCGCTGCCCCCCCGAAAGTTGCTTGGGCTTGCGCTGCAAGAGTTCGCT
>JAYTWE010000547.1:0-2619 GCA_043744055.1 Magnetospirillum sp. | reverse complement strand
CCGAACGGGACCCTTTGACGGAAAAGGTCATCGGAATCGCCATCGGCATTCATCGCGCCCTCGGTCCGGGCCTGCTTGAATCGGCCTATGAAGAGTGTTTTTGCTACGATTTGTATGAGGCGGGAATCAAGTTTCGTCGGCAGGTTCCGCTGCCCGTGGTTTATAAGACGGTCAACCTGGATTGCGCCTATCGGGTGGATGTCCTGGTGGAAGACAGTCTGGTGATCGAATTGAAGGCGGTTGAACTTCTAAATCGTCTGCACGAGGCTCAATTGCTGACGTATCTCAAGGTCGGCGGCTATGGAAAAGGGCTGCTGATCAATTTCAATGTGCCGGTACTGAAGGATGGTATCCGGAGGATGGTCAGATAGTTTTCTCTGTGCCTTCTCTGTGCCTCTGTGGTTAATCCCCGGTGCCACGCTTAATGACGCTTGCCGAGTGAGTTTCAGATGCCCAAACGTACAGATATCAAGTCAATCCTCATCATCGGCGCCGGACCCATTATCATCGGTCAGGCCTGCGAGTTCGACTATTCCGGCGTTCAGGCGTGCAAGGCGCTGAAGGAAGAGGGCTACCGGGTCGTCCTGGTCAACTCCAACCCCGCCACCATCATGACCGATCCCGGTCTGGCCGACGCCACCTATATCGAACCGATCACCGTCGAGATCGTCACCAAGATCATCGAGAAGGAGCGCCCCGACGCCCTGCTGCCCACCATGGGTGGTCAGACCGCGCTGAACATCGCCATGAAGCTGGCGGATCTGGGTATCTTGGAAAAGTACGGTGTCGAGATGATCGCCGCCAAGCGCGACGTCATCGCCAAGGCCGAGGACCGGCTGTTGTTCCGCGACGCCATGGACAAGATCGGGCTGGAATCGCCGAAGTCCCGGCTGATCCGCACCCTGGCCGAAGCCCGCGAGGCTATGCCGATCATCGGTCTGCCCGCCATCATCCGCCCCAGCTTCACCTTGGCCGGTACCGGCGGCGGCATCGCCTACAACGTCACCGAATACGAGCAGATCGTGGCCGGTGGCTTGGCGGCGTCCCCCGTCCACGAAGTCCTGGTCGAGGAATCCGTGCTGGGCTGGAAGGAATACGAGATGGAGGTTGTCCGCGACACCAAGGACAACTGCATCATCATCTGTTCCATCGAAAACATCGACCCCATGGGCGTGCATACGGGTGACTCCATCACGGTCGCCCCCGCCCTGACCCTGACCGATAAAGAATACCAGATCATGCGCAACGCCTCGATCGCGGTGCTGCGCGAGATCGGGGTGGATACCGGCGGCTCCAACGTGCAGTTCGCCATCAACCCCAAAGACGGCCGCATGACCGTCATCGAGATGAATCCGCGCGTCTCACGCTCGTCGGCCCTGGCGTCCAAGGCTACCGGCTTCCCCATCGCCAAAATCGCCGCCAAGCTGGCGGTCGGCTATACCTTGGACGAGCTGGCCAACGACATCACCGGCTCCACTCCGGCCTCGTTCGAGCCGACCATTGATTACGTGGTCACCAAGATTCCGCGCTTCACTTTCGAGAAGTTCCCTGGCGCCGACCCCATGCTGACCACGTCCATGAAGTCGGTGGGCGAGGCCATGTCCATCGGCCGCACCTTCCAGGAAAGCCTTCAGAAAGGTCTGCGCAGCATGGAGACCGGCCTGACCGGTCTCGACGATGTGGAAATCCCCGGCGCCGGGGCCGGAGACATGAAGGACGCGGTGAAGAAGGCCCTGGCCTTGCCGCGCGCCGACCGCATCTTGGTGATCGCCCAGGCCTTCCGCTTAGGGCTGACCATCGACGAGATCCATGCCGCCTGTTTCTACGACAAGTGGTTCTTGGGCCAGATCAAGGGCATCATCGACGCCGAAGCGGACGTGCGCGCCAAAGGTCTGCCCATCGACGCGCCCGGTCTGCTGCGCCTGAAGAAGATGGGCTTCTCGGACCAGCGTCTGGCCAAGCTGTCGGGCAAGACCGTGGTGGAAACCGCCTTCCGCCGCGAAGTGCTGAACGTGAAGCCGGTGTTCAAGCGCATCGACACCTGCGCCGCCGAATTCCCCTCCTCCACCGCCTATATGTATTCGTGCTACGAGGGCGACGGGGTCAATCCGGCTGAGTGCGAATCCAACCCCACCGACCGCGAAAAGGTGGTCATCCTCGGTGGTGGCCCCAACCGCATCGGCCAGGGGATCGAGTTCGACTATTGCTGCGTCCATGCCGCCTACGCCCTCGACGAGGCTGGCAAGGAGACCATCATGGTCAACTGCAACCCCGAAACGGTCTCTACCGATTACGACACCTCGGACCGGCTGTATTTCGAGCCGCTGACCGCTGAAACCGTCATTGATCTGGTCCGCAAGGAACAGAGCAACGGCAAGGTTCTGGGCTGTATCGTCCAGTTCGGCGGCCAGACGCCCTTGAAGCTGGCTCATGCCCTGGAACAGGCTGGCATCCCCATCTTGGGGACCAGCCCGGACAGCATTGATCTGGCCGAAGACCGCGAGCGTTTCCAGATTCTGCTGCAAGACCTCGGCCTGAAGCAGCCCGCCAACGGCATCGCCCGTTCTTACGAGGAAGCCATGGTGGTGGCCGAGCGCATCGGCTATCCGGTGGTGATCC
>JAYTWE010000546.1:0-2730 GCA_043744055.1 Magnetospirillum sp. | reverse complement strand
TCGGCTGGAACTCCGGCCCGGTGTTCCAGGAGGTTCTGGGCTCGCTGTACCACCTGCCGGTGCGTATTCCGGCCATGAGCTTCATCGGTGGACTTGCGGGGGCCGACATCACCGTCGAGCACTTCGCAAGGGCCATCGACCGCACCAACCGGCTTGCCGCCGGAGAAGTCGCCACTCAGCCGGTTTGGCTGAACGAGAACGATTGAGGTCAGAGATGCCCGAGGTAAAATACCTTCTCGTCGGCTCCAGCCATGCCGCCTTGGAAACCCTGCGCTCCATCCGTCACTTCGATACGGATGGTTCCATGGCCATGATTACCCGAGATTCCCACCTGCCCTATTCTCCCACCATCTTACCCTATGTGGTGTCGGGACGGTCCAAGCCGGACGATGTCTTGCTGAGGGATGCCGCCTTTTTCGAGGCCAATTCCTGCGCCTTCGTGCCCAATGCCACCGCCACCGGTCTCAACCCCAAGACCCGAAGCGTCACCCTGGCCAATGGCGAGACCTGGCGCTATGAGAAGCTGCTGATCGCCACCGGCGCGGCTCCGGCCATCCCGCCGGTCAAGGGGTTGGAGAGCGTGAAGTATCACGTTCTCCGCTCACTGGACGATGCCAAGGGTTTGCGTAGCGCCATGGGCGGCTCGCGCCATGCCGTGGTGCTGGGAGCGGGACTGGTGGGGCTGCATGCCGCGGAAAACATGGCCGAAGCTGGCTTATCCGTTTCGGTGGTGGAAATGCAGAACCATGTTCTGCCCGGCTATTTCGACGCCAAGGCCTCGGAGCGCATCGAGAGCGCCTTCACCGATCACGGCGTCAAGCTGTTCCTCGGCTGCAAGGTTGTGGCGGTGGAGTCCGATGACGGCGGGCATTCCTGCACCGTCCATATGGAAGATGGCCGTAGCCTGAAGGCTGGTCTGCTGCTGGTCTCCACCGGCGTCAAGCCGGTGACCGACTGGCTGGCCGGGTCTGGCGTCACGCTTGATCGTGGCGTGATGGTGGACGAGACCATGCGGACCAGTATCACCGATATCTGGGCGGCTGGCGACGTTGCTCAGGCCACCGACTTTCACACCGGCAAGCCCGCGCTGATCGGCATCATTCCCACCGCGGTGGATCAAGGCCGTATCGCGGGCCTGGGCATGGCTGGCGATCCCTATATCAAAGCCTATCCCGGCGGCATTCCGGTCAACACCTATCGCTTTTTCGGTCGAGTAGCGCTGTCCATCGGGCAAGCTGCCGCCACCGACGGGTTCGAGGTCGAAACAAACGAGGCCGAGGGCTATCGCCGCCTTGTTCTGTCCGACAATCGTCTGGTGGGCTATGCCAGCGTGGACGAACCTTTCGACGTTTGAATCATGGGCGAATTGATCCGCCGCAAAGTGGATCTCGGCCAATGCAAGGACTCGTTCATCGCCCGCCCGGTGGAAACCGGCCGCAGGTTGATGAGCGAGCAGTGGAGGTAACAGCCATGGGTGCAGCATTCGATACCATCGCCTTCAAGGCATCCCTGTGCGACGGCTGTGGCGACTGCATGACCACTTGCGCCACGGTCAAGCAAGGCGCCAGCCGCATCTCCATCGTCCCCGGCGCGGTCGAGAACGCCTTTGAACTGGCCATCTGCCGCCAATGCGGCGATCCCAAATGCGCCATGGTCTGCCCATCGGGCGCACTGACCAAGGATGGCGGTTCCGGCATTATCGACTGGAGCTCCGACAAGTGCATCGACTGTCTGCTCTGCACCGCTGGCTGTGCCTTTGGTGGCATCTCGGTGGATATGGCAGTGGGCCGCGTCGCCAAATGCGACCAGTGCGACGGCGATCCCGCCTGCGTGAAGGCTTGCCCCACCGGCGCGTTGGAATGGCGCACCGCGGGCACCATCTACAAAGAATACGGCGACAAGGAGGACTTGTTCGTCCCCGGTCTGTCGGGCTGTCAGGGCTGTAACTCTGAACTCATCATGCGCCACGCCATGCGCAAGATCGGCCGCAATTCCGTTCTCGCCACCCCGCCCGGCTGTATCCCCGGCATGGGATCAGTGGGCTATAACGGTAAGACCGGCACCAAGGTCCCGGTCTTCCACCCCCTGCTTACCAATACCGCCTCCATGTTGGCGGGAATCCGGCGCTATTACGACAAGATCGGCCGCAAGGATATTGTGGTCATGGCCCTGGCTGGTGACGGTGGCACCGCCGATTGCGGCTTCCACGCCGTATCGGGCGCCGCCGAGCGCGGCGAAAAGATCTTGTATGTCTGCGTCGATAACGAAGGCTATATGAACACCGGTATGCAGCGTTCCGGCACCACGCCCTATGGCTCGTGGACCTCGACCACTCCGGTGGGTGAGTACATGAAGGGCAAGACCCAAGACGCCAAAAACCTGCCCATGATTATGGCGGCCCATAAGTGCCGCTATGTGGCCACCGCATCCACCGGCTATATGGAAGACCTGTACGAGAAGCTGGATAAGGCCATCGAGGCCTCGTTCGAAGGCTTCGCCTATCTGCACATCTACTCGCCCTGCCCCACCGGTTGGCGCATTCCCGCCAATAAGGTGATCGAGGCCTGCCGCCTGAGCGTCGAGACCAATTTCGTGACCTTGTGGGAATACACCCCGCCAACCGGAATCCGCTTCACCCGCTCGCCCGATAACGCCCTGCCGATCACCGCCTATGTGAAGATGATCGGCAAATATCGCCACCTGTCTCCCGACCAGCTCGTCCATATCCAG
>JAYTWE010000545.1:0-6896 GCA_043744055.1 Magnetospirillum sp. | reverse complement strand
CTTCATCGCCAATGACGTCGGTGTCGGGTCCGGCCAGTATGCCGCGCCGCGCACTGACGACGGCAGTTTGAGCCGACCGGACTTGCGCCTGATTATCGTGGGGGTGAGGACTATTCTCACAATAGGACGCGACGGCAACAAAGACAGGCGCCAAAACCGCGTGAGCCCGGATATCCTCGACCAGCGCGTTGAAGCCCCGCACATATTCGGACCGCTCTATCCGAGTATGATTGGACTCGGCCTCTCCTTGATGCCACAGCAGCGCGTCGATGGCGATGCCATCTCTGGACAGCCGCTGCAGGACAAAGGACAGGCGGCGGTTTAGGGGGCCGCCCGGTGCCCAGTCGACGAGAAAGCTTCCCCCAACGGCGACGGAGATAAACAGAACCACCGACGCCATGCCCGCCTCGACCAGCCGGTCGCCAAGCCGCCCCCAAGGCGAGCCCCCATCACCAGTGGCCCCCGGCAGCGGGTCCGCAGCGGGTGAGCAGATTCCATCGTGCAGGTTGTAGCTGAATACCGGGTGGCGTGGCACATAGCGCCCGTCTCCATGATTGGCGGCGTTGGACTGCCCGAAGCAGAACAGGACCAGAGGGCGCCGCGCCAAAATCTCCCTAGCGGCAATCTTAGGACGGGCCGGTGAAATGGAAGCCTCGATGCCTGGAATATAAATCCCGGCTCTTGTCGAGAAATCCAGGGAACCGTCATCGCCAACAAATGTTTCCATCTTTCGACCTGGAAAAGTCCGTCCCTAAGCCATACATTGGACCTCGCTTTGGCTCTGCTAAATCTGGCTAGGCACAAGTCAGAGGGGGATGAAGTATGTCAATTAATGCAAGCTATCTCCGCGCGTTCCTAGAAATGAACCGGCGCTGCAGCTTCCGGGGCGACGCGGTGATTTGGGGGGTGCAGGATGTAATGATGTCCCACGCCCAAGCCGAACAGTTGTTACAGACTGAGGGCGTTGATGTCCAGAGCATTCCAGCCGAGCAGCGTAGCTTCGGACTGAGCAAAAACCAGCAGCAGTTCACTCAGGACCCCTGCCACTACATGAGCCTCACCGACCTGTGGCGGATGATGGGCTTTCCCAATGTGAAGACCTTGGACGCTTTTCCCCACGACAAACCAGATATCCTTTGCAATCTCAGCGAGCCGCTGCCTAATGAACATAAGGGCAAGTTTAAACTGCTGATCGACATTGGCGTTCTGGAGCACTGCTCGAACGGATTCATGGCCCTCCAGAATGCGGCAGACCTGCTTGACGTGGGTGGCTGGGCGGTGTTCTACACCCCGCTGCTGTCTCCAATCCAGACATGCATGTTTCACCCGAATCCCCCCATGTATTACGACATCTTGTCGGCCAATGGCTTTGGAAATTTCAAAAGCTACATCAATTGGATGCCGGACTGGGATCAGCGTAGCGATATCCCCACAGTTTGGCTGGAATACGTCTATAATGACGATGTGCTCGTCCCAAGGACGCACTACTACACCATCCTCCTGGTCGTGGCGCAAAAGTTAGAGCATGTGGAGGCTTTCAAGCCAGTTCTCCAGAACTATTATGTGCAGTGGCATTCTGAAAACGGCATTCCGCGCGGCAATCAATACAAGGGCGGCACCGACTTGGTCCTGGCCCCCATGGGGGCGGACGGAAAGCCGATGGACGTGATGCCGCCTCCTGCCCAGGAAATCCAGCCGTCTCTAGCCGCCGCCCCACTGCCCAGCCGACTAGCTCAATTGTACCGTGCCGTTCTGCCAGAAAGATTACGGACACGCATCTATCTTAATCGCCACGCCCTTGTAAACCGCGTGAAGGCATCGCTACGGTTCGCCTACCAGGCGGCATTCCCAGAACGTCTACGAGCAGCGCTGTACGTCTTGCGCCGCCCTGCCCTCCAGACGGTGCCGAGACTTACCGCAACTCCCGTTGGGGCCGCCCATCCGCTCGCCATCGGGGCTACGTTACTCGACCTGGGAGATGGAAAAATGGCGCGCTATGCCCATCAATCGACCGTGCCCGAGCGGCGCGACGACATCCAGCCGATTCCGCGCCGCATGTTCGTCGAAAACCCGCCGCGCGAGCAGTTGTATCTGTAATAGCTGCCGGTCAGCGATCATGTGCTGATCGAAGAGAGGCTCTATTTCACCACGCCCGCCGATACAAGATATCGCTGGTAGAGTCTCGCCAAACTGCGGTTTCCTTGCGGCGAGTAATGGACAACGTCAATATACGCTTTGTGATCTGCGCCAAGCTCGCCAAAGCCGTCGGTCAAGTCGATCAGGGGGATTTTGGCGGCGGCAATGGCAGCGCGCACGGCATTATGCATCCCGTGAATATACCTATAACCTGCCAAATTAGGCGCGGGAGAGCCGGTCGTCACATTGTTGGGATCTACAATTCCGTTCGGCTGGTAGAAGAGAAATAGCTTGAAGCCGAACGAGGCAGCAAGTCCATGCAAAAAGGCACCATTATTGACGTATTCTTCCAGAATCTGCCGCTTGTGTAGATCGAGGTCCCTGTCCCCCAGTATTGCCCAGTTATAGAACCTGTACTCCTGCTCTGCGTAATCAAATTTACTGACAAACGAATTCAACTCCGCCTTTCCCAAGGTCGGGTCAAACCGAGGCATCATGCGTTCAATCACATAGCGCGATAGGGGCAGAGCTTGCGCGAGCATGATGGCAAAGTCACGCGGGCGCACCGAGTCCTTCTTGCCAATGGTGAATGCCTTGTCTCCGCGTGTCACGTCACCCTTACCCGCGACAAATCCGTGGTAAATCACCTTATCAATCCAGCGGTAATTGCTGCGCGCCATACCGTAGATGTCGTTAACACCATCAAGAAACAGCACCGCCGTTGGCCGAACGCCCTGCCGCAACAGATAGACCAGACGTTCCACTTCGCGATTCTGGTCATAGGCGCCCGCTCCCAGATTCAACACCCAGGCCGTCTCGCCCAGAAGGTCCTGCAAATGGGCGGCGATAGTATCGCCGTCCCCAACGCCATGACCCATGGTGGTCGAGCCTCCCATCAGCAGGATCAGCGGACGACCGCCTCCCAGCGCAGCACGGACGGTGTCGTCGGTCCATCCCGGCAGATAACGAACCCCTTCCAAACCCAGAGTATAGAAGGCGTTGCTAGTGGGCGTTACGATGTAATGCAGCGTCGGATGCATGGAAAAATAGGGAGAAGGGGGATTTTGATAGGCACCCTTAACCCGTTCGGCAGTGTCCTTTCCCAACGTCTGAGTGAGCAGAGCCTGACCCTGGACGGTTTGCGGCCAGATAGCGGGTGCGAACAGATCATCCTTGATCTCCCAAATTTCCTCTGGGGGCTTATCGAGGGCGATCATGGCCGCGAAGTTCGCGGCCATGAACATCAGAAAAAAGACACCGAGAATTGACAGGGCCGTCCCGGCAGAGCCTCGCAAACCGCTCATATTCATGTCATCACTCTCCCCGCCCAGGCGCCTTGTTGCCAACTAAAGACTGGATCAGATGTTCCGCCACATATCCGGCCAACTTGGCCGTCCCGAAGTCTGAGTAGTGGTCATCAAAGGGATAAAAGAACCAGTTGAATGGCGCGGGCCGCTCGGCGAACGGCAGCTTGGCGATATCAGCCATGGACATGCCACGGCTGGCAAAGTCGGCGGGAATGACCGGATCGTAGTCACGCAGGAACCGCTCCTTAAGGTCGAGAAACGACCATCCCGGCACTTTCTCCCCCACCTTTCGCTCAAGACCATCCCATATAGTCTTGGCACCGGCCAATTGATCCCGTAACGGACTCCGGATAAACAATGCCCTGGGGTAAAGTGCCATGATCCGGGCGATGGCACGCGCGCTAACCTCAACCCCCCGCTCCACACTGGGCATGCGTTGCTCTCGCACTAAAATGTCTTGCGGCGAAAGCCCCAGTGGAATGGCGGGCGGTTCTGGCAGCAGCCCAGGAAAGATGGCCCCGATTCCTGCCCGCGCCAGTTCTGGATATGAGCTGGTCCACGGGATGACGTTTAAAGAATCCTGGATAGCATAGGGCACGATTTCCTCTGGCAGCATGGCAGCACGCGGACGCGATAGCCCCAAGGGGGTATGCAGGCGGCGCAGTACGTCGTCAGAGATAAAGTTGATCACGACTATGTCCGGCTGGTAGGCGGTGACTTTGCGCTCTGCTATTGCGGCAAAGGCTTCAAAGCCAGCCCCGCCCAGTCCGAAATTGATCACTCGGGTAAATCGGTTGCCGACAAAGGCGCGCCATTGCAGCGAACTATTGAGCAACTCCTCGGTGACTTCGGTCCATGGAAAATTATTGGTAGCATTCGCAGTGAAGGAATCCCCGATCACGGCAATGCGGAATTCGCCTTCTGGCTTGGCCACCAGATAGTCCTTAGTGGCCACATGACCATGGCTGTTGGTTCGCCAAGTGTTGAACCAGGGTTGACCGCGTCGGCTCACATGATTGGGCAGATAGCGGTAGCCGATGTCTGGATCAGCCTCGAAGTCGCCGCTCATGGCCATGCTCGTCGTGCCGTCAACCGCCAGATTGGCGAAATGGATCTCCAACGCCCGTTTAAAGCTAAGATAGGAGTAGGCCCGGTAGGCCACCTCCAGCGCAAGGTAGCCTAACAAAGTGGCAAGAATCGCGATGAGTGCGGTCCCGACGATCCTGACGGACAGGGAGTCCGCATGTTGTTCGTTTATAGCCATTGTCGCTCTTTTGCGCCGGTTGTTCGTTCCTTATCAAGTCTTGGGCCGCCTCAATTCGGCTCTACCGGAGCTCCCGCCAACCACTCTATCAGATATTCTCCGATATACGCCCCAAGCTTCGCGCTCCCATAATCCGTGTAATGGTCGTCATATGGGTAGAAGAACCATCTGAACACATCTGGCTTCTCACTATCCTTAGGAAGATTAAAAATCTCGACTGCGGACAGGTTTTTTTTCGCGTATTCAGCCGAAATCCCAGGCTTATAGTCGCGGAGAAAGCGCTGTTTCAGATCAACGAATGTCCAACCGGGCACACGATCCGCCACCAATGCCTCTAGGCCATCCCACTGCGTTGGCCCACCGTCAAGCTGTCCGCGCAATGGGCTGCGGATGAAGATTGCGTTAGGGAAACGCTTGGTGATTGTCATCACCGCCTGAGCGCTTGCCTCAACGCCTTCGGGAGTGGTGCCAAATCGCTGCTGGGCGGCCAGGAATTGCGCGGCAGTGATATGAAACGGTAACGGTGCCGGTTGGATGAACAACCTGGGAGCGGCAGCATGAAGCAAATGGGGATGTAGGCCGAACCACGAGATGGATTTCAGGGTGGCATCGGTTATATGGGCCACGGCCTCATTTTCCGAGACATCCTTGGGGCGGTTGATGCCATTGGGATAGTAGAGCCGCCGCAGGATATCGTCCGATATAAAATTGATCAGAACCAGATCGGGGTTGAATGGAGGCACCACATGGTCCGACATGGCACCAAAGGATTGAAACCCTTGGCCATCGACACCGAAATTGATGACGCGGGTAAACTTCCCGTTCGTATGGGACCTCCAAGCTGGGGAGCTATTGAGCTGGTTCTGAAGGCCTTCCGTCCAAAGGGCGTTGTTGTTGATCGTCGCAGTAAAGGAATCACCAAGAACAGCGATGCGGTATTCACCGCTGGGCTTCGCCACGGTGTATTCCTGAGTAGAGACGTGACCATGACTGTTAGTGTGCCATGTGCTGAACCATGGGTGACCCCGAAATCGTTCCACATTCGCGGGATACCGGTATCCGACATAGAGGTCTGGAATATAATTGACATCAGACCCCAGATTAGATGCAACCTGAATATGGAAGTTATCGTCAAGAGAAACCTTAAGCGCATTGTAGCAGTAAACCCTGTACGCCCCCTCTAAGACAGCATACCCGAGTAGAGTCGAAACACTAACCATCATCAACGCAGCCGCAATTTGCGAATACCTGCGGGAAACATTGCGATGCTCATTGTTCATATTATTTCGTCTTATCCATCTACTTAAATAACACCCAATATCGGCAAGGCATTTAATTCCCAGATCCCTCGGTGGAAGCAGCTTCAATCCGCTGGCGCATGACCGCGAATTCTCGCTCCAATACCTCCAGACGATCATCTTCCCATACCCATTTTTGCAACGGCCCGGCAAAGGGCGGCGTCTCGGCAATGCCATAGCCCAGGCTGCGCATATAGGCCTCGCTGGTCATACGAACCGAGGGCGTCAAAATCTTGAACATCACATAGGGGCAGTCGGAAAATGCCACCAATCCAAAGGGGCCGTTATTGACCATCATGTTGAGCCAAGCGCGCTCATAGAGGGCCATGCGCAAATCCAGATTCCAACAGCCCGCCGTGAAAACCGGGAAATCCTCCATGCCCGCCTCGTCCGACATGGACATCACCGCCTCAGTATCGGGAACAAAGACCGGGGAAAAGCCCTGGACCCGAAGCGACCGGGCGAAATCCAACCAGGCTCGGCGATCACTGTTGCGCGCGGTCATAAAGCCGTAATCGCGCAAGGTAATCACCACCAGCCGCCCCCCCTCCCCCAGGCTCTTCAGCCATTGCGCGGCATAGCGTCTCGACTGGGCCGAGGCGCGGAATGGACGGACCACCGCACCGGTGCGAGCGGCATCGATGACGTCATTGGGCCGGTGAGCCAAGGGAAACGCTGGCCAGAAGCCCCGCGGATAGACCGCGTTGGCAAAAAGCAGACGGATCAGACTGGCATGTCCCCGGCTGGCGCAGACCGTAACCGAACCGACCGTCGGAAGTAATCGGCATAACGGCAGCAGGATGTTGTCCACCCGCCAGCGCCGACTGACGCTATCCACCGCCAGATCGTAATCATCATCTTCCCGCCGCAACCCATCGGCGCGTCCCGGAA
>JAYTWE010000544.1:0-7368 GCA_043744055.1 Magnetospirillum sp. | reverse complement strand
GAGTTCTATCTGCATGAAATGGCTTGAAACCGTTAAAACAAGACGATGTAAGCTTGACCGAGTTTCCACAGCGACACTATGTTCTTCCTGCGGGTAGGCAATAACCCGCGCGAAGGGAGTTTCGACATCGTGGCGATGGTGGTCAGCTTAGAGGACGAACGCAGTAAGAAGGCCAAGAGCTTCGATGCCTTGGTGGCGCTGGTCAAGGACGACTTGCAAAAGGTCAACCGAACCATCGTTGACCGCATGCATTCCCCGGTGGAACTTATCCCCCAGTTGGCGGGCCACATCATCGCCGCTGGCGGCAAACGTCTGCGCCCGGTCTTGACCCTGGCTTCGGCCAAACTGGCCGGTCATGGCGGTGAGCGTCATATCAAGCTGGCGGCCTGTGTCGAATTCATCCACACCGCCACCTTGCTGCACGACGACGTGGTTGATGAATCCGATCTGCGGCGCGGTCAAGCCTCGGCCAATGCTCTGTTCGGTAACAAGCCTAGTGTGCTGGTGGGCGACTTCTTGTTTTCACGCTCGTTCGAGCTGATGGTGGAAGATGGCTCGCTGTCGGTTCTCGCCATTCTCTCGCGGGCCTCTTCGGTGATCGCCGAGGGCGAGGTGTTGCAGCTGATAACCGCCAACGACACCGAAACCAGCGAAGATTCCTATCTGGAGGTGATCCGCTCCAAGACCGCCGCTCTGTTCGCCGCCGCTTGCCGCATCGGCGCGGTGGTTGCCGACCGCCCCAAGGTCGAGGAAGAAGCGCTGGAATCCTATGGCCTCAATCTGGGCATCGCCTTCCAGCTGATCGACGATGTGCTCGATTACTCCGCCAAGCAAGCCGTGCTGGGAAAGACCGTGGGGGACGACTTCCGCGAGGGCAAGATCACCTTGCCCCTCATCCTTGCCTTCCGGCGAGGCGATGATGAAGAGCGTGAGTTCTGGAAACGCTGCGTCGAAAGACTGGAACAGACCGACGAGGATCTTAAACTCGCCATCGCCCTGATGGAAAAGCACGGCAGCCTTGCCGCCACCGTCGCCCGCGCCCGCCATTACGGCGAGATCGCTCGGGACGCCCTGGGCATTTTCCCCGATTCCCCCGTCAAACAAGCCATGATCGACGTCATCGACTTCTGTATCGAGCGGGCTTACTGATCCGGGGCAGCCAGTTCCGCCAGGATCGGGCAATCGGGGTGATCGTTGCCGCAGCAGCGGTTGGTCAGGTCAAGCAGCGTCCGGCGAATGGAATCCAGTTCGGCGATCTTGCGTTCGATGGCGTTGACATGGTTGAGCGCGATGGCTTTCACATCGGCGCTGGCCCGTGACCGATCCCGCCACAATTCCAGCAACCCAGACACATCCTCTACCGAAAAGCCCAGCGAACGGGAGCGGTGGATAAAACGCAACGTCTCCACCTCATTCCTGGTATAGGCGCGATAGCCCGACGCCGTGCGCCCCGCCGCCGGAATCAGGCTGATGGATTCGTAATAACGGATGGTCTTGGCCGAAACACCCGATAGCTTTGCCGCCTCGCCGATATTCATTTCATCCTCCAGCGGCGCAGCAACAAAGAATTGGACACCACCGAGACCGAGGACATGGCCATGGCCGCTCCGGCAACCACCGGCGTCAGCAAACCGGCAGCGGCGGCGGGAATGGCCACCACGTTGTAAGCAAAGGCCCAGAACAGATTCTGGCGAATCTTGGCGGTGGTGGCCCGTGAGATGGACAGAGCCTCGGCCAATAAAGACGGATCGCCACGCACCAGGGTGATCCCGGCGGCCTGCATGGCCACATCCGATCCTGTTCCCATGGCGATACCGATATCCGCCGCCGCCAAGGCCGGAGCATCATTGACGCCATCGCCCACCATAGCGACCACGCCGCCGCTCTGTTTGAGCTTAACCACTTCAGCAGCCTTGTCCTCGGGAAGGACTTCGGCCACCACCCGGTCGATCCCCACGGCATCACCGACCGCGCGCGCGGCCCGGCTATTGTCACCAGTCAGCATCACCGTCTCGATCCCCAAGGCTTTCAAAGTGGCGACCGCCTTGGCGGCACTTGCCTTAATCGGATCGGCCACGGCGATGAAGCCCAACGCCCTTCCTGCCTCCGCCACCCACATGATGGTGCGGCCTTTGGCCTCATCCTCCTCTGCCTGAGACGCGAGTATAGAAAGATCAACCCCGCGCTCGGCCATCAGACGGCAACTACCAATCAGCAGCGAGCGGCCATCCAGCATGGCGGAAAAACCGCGTCCCGGAAGGCTGATGAAATCCGAGACCGGCCGTAACTGATCCGCCGATACCGCAGCCAGCACGGCACGAGCCAAGGGATGCTCACTCCCCTGCTGGGCCGAGGCCGCCAAGGTCAGGAGAGCCTCGGAATTTCCATCCACCGCCACTTTCGTTACCACAGCGGGATGACCTTCGGTCAGAGTCCCGGTCTTATCGAACACCACCACCGAAACCTGATAAGCGCGCTCCAACGCCTCGGCATCCTTAATCAGAATACCGTGTCGCGCGGCGACGCCCGTTCCAACCATGATCCCGGTGGGAGTCGCCAGTCCCAAGGCGCAGGGGCAAGCGATGACCAAAACAGACACCGCCGCGACAAAGGCGGTCTGAAGG
The DNA here is from genome assembly GCA_043744055.1 of Magnetospirillum sp. Lineage (GTDB taxonomy): Bacteria > Pseudomonadota > Alphaproteobacteria > Rhodospirillales > Magnetospirillaceae > Phaeospirillum. The sequence continues at coordinate 4,744 of JAYTWE010000544.1, read as the reverse complement.
TCGCCGCCCACCAGCCACCAGCCCAGAAAGGCCAACAGCGCCAGACCGACCACCACCGGAACGAAAACAGCGGAGATTTTGTCCACCATCTGCTGAACGGGGGCTTTGCTGGCCTGAGCGCCTTGCACCATGCGGATGATGCGGCTGATGGTGGATTGCGCGCCGACCCGAATTGCTTCTACCCGCAACATGCCATCGCCGTTGATCGCCCCCGCCACCACGGACTCGCCCGGCCCCTTGGAGACGGGAAGGCTTTCCCCGGTTATCAGGCTTTCATCCATCTGGCTTTGGCCGTCCAGCACCCGGCCATCCACCGCCACGGCTTCGCCAGGGCGTACCACCACCACTTCTCCAACCGCCACCAGGGCGGCGGGAACCTCTAGAAGCACACCATCGCGCTCCACCCGCGCCACATCGGGACGCAGCCGCATCAAGGCGCGGATCGCTCCGGCGGCGGAACGCTTGGCCCGACTTTCCAACACCTTGCCCAGCAGAACCAAAGTGATGACCACCGCCGCCCCTTCGAAATACAGATTGCCGTGATGAGCATCCCCCACCGCCACATGCCATGCGGATAAGCCAAAGGCCGCCGAGGTCCCCAGCGCCACCAGCACATCCATATTGCCCATTCCGCCCTTCAGCGAGGTCCAGGCCCCCTGATAGAAACGTCCCCCGATCCAAAACTGAACCGGAGCGGCCAGGACCAACTGAATCCAGGCTGGGATCATCACATGCAGACCCGCCATATCCAGAACCATTTGCCCCACCAGCGGCAAAGTCAGCACAGCCGAAATGCCGAGAAGGGTCACCTGACGGCGGGCCTCCTTGGCATAATCGGCCTCGGCACGGTCCAAATCCTCGTCGCCGGAACGGGAGAGATCAGCTGAGAATCCAGCCTTGATAATGGCCTCCACCAACCTTTCCGGCGTCGCCACGGCCGGGTCGAACCGAATATCGGCCCGCTCCGCCGCCAGACTGACCAAGGCCCGCTCCACCCCCTCCACCTTGCCCAGCACCCGTTCAAGCCGGGTGGAGCAAGCGGCACAGGTCATACCCTTGACGGGTAGAGAAAGACTGGTGGGCTGAACCTGATGGGTCACGGCCTTATCCTTTAAATCATCACATGACATGATAATGAGGCTTCCAGTCACTGGAAGGTCAAGCCTGAAGCGTCTTGCTGCTCCACAAGATTGCCGGTATCAATGGGAGCTAATCACCAACTCCCGACAGCGAGGGGCCATGAGCCGTATTCTGATCGTCGAAGATACCAAGCTGATGCGCGATTCACTGGTGGATGTGCTGGAAGGCAGCGGGCATACGGTGGTGACCGCCGATAACGGCTCATTAGCCACCGAAATCGTGGCTGAAGGCGAAAGCTTCGACATCATCATCACGGATATCATCATGCCCGAGATGGATGGCATCCAGACCATTTTGGAAATCCAGACCATGCTGCCCGAAGCCCGCATCATCGCCATTTCAGGCGGCAGCGCTCACATGGAAAAGGCTCAAGGGTTGGAAACCGCCAAACGCCTGGGCGCCGTGGCGGTTCTGGAAAAGCCATTCGAGGTGGATGCCCTGCTGACGGCGGTTAGCGCTGCCGCCAAACCGCTCTAAAAGGCGGTCCCCGCCCGCCCCTCGTCGATGGTTCGACGCACATAGCCCCAATAGTCTTGCGCCAACCCCATAGTCTCGGGCACGGCATCGGGCGCCATGCAATCCCAAGCCCCGCCATTCTCGAATGAACAAGGGGCCGCCAGCCGAATCACCTGCCGCCCGTCCTCGGGGATCGGGACCAATTCCGCCGGGCGGTGCATCTCGGCAAAACCCAGTTCCCCGCTATTGTCGCCATGGCTGAAAATCCAGTCGCACAAGGCACGGGTCCAACCGATGAAATCGTCCCGCTCCTCCGCCGAAGCAAATTCCAACAGCTGTTTGGCATAAGCATAAGTCAAAGCCGCATAGGAGCGGCCATCCGGTCGCTGGCTGAGGGCGGCAAAGCGCCCCAGGACCATATCCTTGGACAGGCGACGATCGGCTTCACACGTATCGCCATCCAGGGGATGCCCCACATGGGCCGCCAATTGCGTCAGAAAGGCCCCCACGGCCGCACGATCCACCGGATGGTCAAGAACCACATAGACATAGATCGGCGGCAGGTCCACCACCCGGTGCTCGCTGCCTTTAACCAGATCAGTCACCGCCGTTTCGGGAACATCGTCTCCGGCCGCGTAGAGCGTACCATCCGGGAACCCCAGATAAGCCCCGACAATGGGACCGACGCTCTCATCCACATAGCCATATTCCACCAGACGGAACGGAGCAAGTTCACGCCAAATGGCTGTCGCGGCCGGATTGGCGGGAGCACGGGTCTCCCCCTCTGCCGCCTGCTCGACCAGCAAGGTCAAAAACGCCTTTACCGCTTGGGTCGTATCGATCCGAATGCGGATGACGTCATCCATGCCCAGCCCCCCCCCAGATTATGCCTCGGAGTGTATCAGAGATGAAATCCAGCGCGATGAAAAAGCGGCGGATCAGAAAGAACATCAGCCTTCAGAGTTGACAGGATCATGGTGACGAGTAGGTTTCTGGGAACCGCATTGAAACAATCCGTATATGCAGGAAGGGTGGATGGAATATTTCCTCCAACAGCTAATCAACGGCCTGACCCTGGGGGCGATCTATGGGTTGATCGCCCTTGGTTACACCATGGTCTACAGCATCCTCGGCATGATTAATTTCGCCCATGGCACCATCTACATGATGGGTGCCTTTATTTCTCTGATCGCCTATCTGGCCGCCACCACTATCGCCGGAGCTTCCGTGGTGATCGCCCTGCTGGTGGCTCTGTTCGCCACCATGGGATTTACCGCTTTATGGGGATGGACCATGGAGCGGGTCGCCTATCGCCCGCTGCGCAATGCTCCGCGCCTGGCGCCGCTGATCTCGGCCATCGGTGTTTCCATCATCTTGCAGAACTTTGTCGCCCAGGCCCAAGGAGCCAGGGTAAAGCCGCTGCCTCCCGTAATCCGAGGTGGATTCACCCTGATGGACGGTGATGGCTTTTCTGTCAGCCTCAGCTGGATGCAGATCATTGTTTTCATCATGACCCTGGCCCTGATGGCGGGGTTCACCTGGATGATTAACCGAACCCCTCTGGGCCGCGCTCAACGCGCGACCGAACAAGACATGAAGATGGCCACCCTGCTGGGAATCGATGTCAACCGGGTGATCTCCACCACCTTCATCATCGGCGCGTCACTGGCCGGAATCGCCGGATTGATGGTCACGTTGTATTACGGGGTCATCGACTTTTACATCGGCTTTCTAGCGGGCATCAAAGCCTTCACCGCCGCCGTTCTGGGCGGAATCGGATCACTGCCGGGGGCCATGTTGGGGGGATTGCTGATCGGGCTGATCGAAGCCTTCTGGTCGGCTTATTTTTCCATCGAATACAAGGACGTCGCCACGTTCGGGATTTTGGTCATGGTCTTGGTCTTCCGCCCCACGGGTTTGCTGGGACGGCCGGATGTGGAGAAGATCTGAGATGGGTCGGCTGCTCCGCGACGCCCTTCTGGCGGCTTTCGTCGCCGCGGCCATGGCCCTGCCCATGCTGGGATTTCGATTGGTGGATAGCGCCAACGGCCTCAGTCTGGCGGGACGGCCTGAACTGGTGGCCTGGGCGGCGGGATTGGTTTTTGCCGGGCGGCTGGGATTGGGATTTCTCGGATTCTTGCCCTCTCTGCCTGCATTGCCTTCCAGCTTCAAGCATCTTCGCTTGGGAATGGGCTGGGTCCTGGGCGGCTTGGCCCTGATCCTTCCCTTTCTACCTTTCGCCGACCGCAATCTGGTGGATAAGGCCACCTTGGTCCTGATCTACGTCATGCTGGGTTGGGGCTTGAACATCGTGGTCGGGCTGGCGGGGTTATTGGATCTGGGCTTTGTCGCCTTCTATGCGGTCGGAGCCTATTCCTACGCCCTGTTGTCGCAGAGTTTCGGGCTGTCCTTCTGGGTCTGTCTCCCTTTGGCGGGGCTGTTCGCCGCCGGTTTCGGCCTTGTTCTGGGCTTTCCCGTGCTGCGGTTGCGGGGTGATTATATCGCCATCGTCACCATGGGCCTGGGCGAGATCATTCGCGTCATACTGCAAAACTGGGAGAACGTGACCGGAGGACCAAACGGGATTTCCGGCATCGAACGCCCCAGCCTGTTCGGCCTGTCCTTCAAGGCCGTCCCACCAGAGGGTCAGCAGAGTTTCGCCGAGTTTTTCGGCCTGGACTATTCCGGCGACCACCGAGTGATCTTTCTGTATTTCCTAATTCTAGCCTTGGCCCTGGCCACCAATCTGTTCACCCTCCGCATCCGAAAACTGCCGATTGGCCGAGCCTGGGAGGCTCTGCGGGAAGACGAGATCGCGTGCCGAAGCTTAGGCATCAACCCCACCACCGTCAAACTATCGGCCTTTGCCCTGGGGGCCATGTTCGCCGGATTCGCCGGGTCCTTCTTTGCGACACGCCAAGGCTTCATCAGCCCGGAGAGTTTCACTTTCATTGAATCAGCCGTCATCTTAGCCATCGTCGTCCTGGGCGGCATGGGCAGTCAGATCGGTATCGTACTGGCGGCCCTGCTGCTGGTGGGGTTGCCGGAATGGTTCCGTGAGTTGCAGCAATACCGCATGCTGGCCTTCGGAGCCGCCATGGTGCTCATCATGCTCTGGAAGCCTGCGGGGCTGCTGTCCCAACGCGAG
>JAYTWE010000543.1:0-5540 GCA_043744055.1 Magnetospirillum sp. | reverse complement strand
GCTTCTCCGCAACACGACCTTCAGCCTCGGGGATGGAGCAATAGCCGCCCTCCATCAGACGATCGACCATTGCCTCGAAAACCTCGAAATCCACCGGATCAGCCACGACTGCCCCTCCACCCACATTGATCATTATCAAAATAGAGGGGTGAGCAATCGCAGCAAGCTAAAACTACCTGGACAATCGGGTAAGGCCGATTGTCCTTCTTGTTTCTGCCCCTCAAATGCCTCAGCATCGGCAGTGCCGATGCGAGATCTAAGGACCGGGCACCCCCTCCGGTGGCTTGGCTACGCTCCGCTCTGTGCCTTTCGCTCCGCTTCAGGCTCGCTTTGCGGGGCCTCAATGGCCCAGGCGCCCGCTAAAAGCGGGCTTCATCCGACTGCCCTGCTAAAACTACTCTTCACGCGGCGGCATTTTGTGAGCAACCCCCTTGTGACAAGCGATACAGGTCCGTCCTTCCTTGGATGCATCTTGGTGTTTCTGACGGGCTGCCGTGGTCTGCTTCGGCGCATTCATGGACTCATAGGAATGGCAGCTGACGCATTCACGCGAACCACTGGCCGCCATGTATTTCCAGACCCGCTCGGCTAACTCTCCCCGCTTGGCATCGTATTTCTGCGGCGTATCCAAGGTGCCCTGGATCTCGGCGATGACGTCGTTGACGGCAAACAGCTTGCGCGTCAGCTTGGCCCCCCACTCCTTGGGAATGTGGCAGTCGGCGCATTGGGCATGGGCGCCCGAACGGTTGGAGAAATGCACCGATTGCTTCAGCTCGCGGTAATTGGTCTGCATGGAATGGCACGAGACGCAAAACTCGGTCCGGTTGGTGTATTCGAATCCGGCGATGAGCCCAAGCATCAGCACCATACCCGCCACCAATCCCGCAGCCAGCAAGCCGAGCTTTCGCCAGGACGCGCAGCTTCCCTTATCCCCGCCCAGGCTCATTTCGGTAACGACTGGGTATAGGCGACGGTATCCGACGCAATGCTTGGATCAAGCGAACGCAGCGCGGGCATGGCCTCGGCGGGAAGGCCGTTGAAGGCTTTGTGCAGCATGTCCCAAGGATTATCCGAAGCCTGCCCCAGGGGGATTCCGGTGCTGACCTTCTTACCGTCCAGCCCATGACAGCCCGCGCACAAGGTGTTGAAGTAGACTTCGCCCTTGGCGGCATTACCCTTGGGCTTGCCCGAAGCCGGGTCGATGAATTTGGCGGTGTCCATCTGCCCCTTGGAGACGAACAGGGCCAGATCTTGAACATCCTTATCGTTCAGCTGTTCCGGGGCATAGCCGTGATTCTTATCGCGGAAGATTGCGGTGAGAGCCGCCGGGTCTTTGCCGAGAGAGCCGCTGATTCCCTTGATAGCTACCAGATGATCGGTCTTGGCCGCTGCTCCGTCCTTGCCGCGATAATCCCAGCCATGGCACTCCTTGCAGCGCCACGACTGCTTGGGATATTTGCCGTCGGCGGGATAGGCCGCATGAGCCTTTTCCGGCCGGTCCAGCTTCTTTTCCTTATACCAGTTATCGTAGAGCCGACCGCCACGAGCCATGGACGACTCGATCTCGGCCGCCGAAGCCATCCCCCCGCCCAACAGCATCACAGCAACGACAAGGCCTAGAAAACAGCGCGCAATCATTTGGTCGTTCCTCCCTCCGGCCTGTCGGTTCCGGGCAGGTTGATCCCACCTCGGACGACAGGCGTCTTAAAATCAGGTCCTTCAGCCCCAACTATCTTGGCAGATGCTGGCATACCAGCCGCCCGCGAAGTCGGCTTCCTTCTTGCGGAACTGATAATTGGCTCCCGACGGGCTGACGCCCCCCGCGCCCTTGATATTGGCGATCTTGCCGTCTTGCACCGAATAGACGCCCGAGACCGAGATACCGTAATCGGGAGCCAACAGCGAGTAGCAGGTATTGATGGCCGACATGACCGGGGGCTGGTCGCCCATCATCATAGCGGCGATGGCGCCGGCCACCACCTTGGCCTGGCTGCTGGCGGAATAGCCGGATTTCGGCATTTCCCCGGCCATACAGGCATCGCCGATGACGTGGATATCCTTATGCAAGGTTGATTCGAACGTGTTCGGATCGACCGGGCAGAACCCGCTTTTATCGGCCAGCCCGGTGGACAAGGCGATGGCGGCGGCGGATTGCGGCGGAATCACATTGGCCACCGCGGGCTTGAACTTATCGAAATCGGTTTCCAGAACACCCGCCTTGGCATCCACCTTGATGACCTTGCCGTTCTTGGCGGCTGGAACCCATTCGATGATGTTATCGTACATTTTCTCCCAGCCTTCCTTGAACAGCTTGTCCTTGGCGAAGGCGTCCTTGGCATCAAGAATGATGAGCTTGGACTTGGGCTTTTGAGTCTTCAGGTAATAGGCGATCAGGCTGGCCCGCTCGTAAGGGCCGGGCGGGCAGCGGAAGGGGTTGCCCGGAGCACTGATGATAACCGTCCCACCATTGGGCATGGCTTCCAGCTGAGAGCGCAGCAGAGCGGTCTGCGGCCCGGCTTTCCAGGCATGAGGCATGATGGCGGAAGCCGCCTCGTCATAACCTTCCAGCGCCCCCCACTTCATATCAACGCCCGGCGAGACCACCAGCTTGTCATAGCCGAAGGTGACGCCGCCCTTGGTCTTCACCGTCTTGGTGACCGGGTCGATACTGGTGACCATGTCGGTCACCACGGTGATGCCGTATTTGTTGGCCAGCGCGTCATAGCTGCGCTCGAGAAAGGACATGGAATTCATGCCCGCGACCACGGTGTTAGAGAATGGGCAGGTGAAATGCGTCTTGGCCCCGTCGATCAACACCACATTGGCGTCGGGCATATAGCGTTTGACGTATTTAGCGGCGGTAGCGCCGCCAAAGCCGCCGCCGACCACCACCACTTTGGGGCCGTTGGCACAGGCGGAAAGACCAAAAGCAGAGGCCGCGCCGGCAATGCCGACCAGACCGGTGAACGTCCTGCGGGAAAGGTTCATCATGGCCAGGCCCTCACTTCTTGTAATAGTCGACGATGGCGTCAAGCTGGGCCTCGGAATAGCCCTTGGTGATGCGATCCATGATGGTGGCTTCGCGGGCGCCGCTGCGATAATCGCGCAGCACCTTCTTCAGCTCGTCGGCGGTCTTGGTGTTGAAGGCGGGCATGGCCCCCAGGCTCTGGCCGTCGGTACCGTGGCAGCCGGAACAAGAATCGGCCATGACATTCGCCACCGGCCCGGCCTTGGCGTCGGGCACGGCCAAGAGTGACAGACCCAAACAGAGTGGGATCGCGACAAGGTAAGACGTCATGCTGGTCTCCTCCCCAGGAACAGATTAACCGTGGCTCCGGTCACGCGACGGTGATGGGCGACATGGCGGTATGGATTTCCCCGTTATCGTCATTCCAGAACATCTCGATCTTGCCGCTTTCGCTGGCGAGGACGAAGAAGGAGATATACGGATTGCTAGAGACCGCCGGATGCAGATCCATGCGGAAGACTTCGACACCATTATACTTGCAGCTGAATTTGTTGATGATCCGGCGCGGTAAAGTCTTACCGGACTCATCTTTCCGCTGACCGGATTCCATCTCGTGGGTAATCGAGGTCTTGATTTCGATCACCTCGCCTTTCCTGGCCGTTTCCGGCACCTTGATCTTGGCGTTGACGCTGGCCATGGTCCTAATTTCCCTCTCGACGAGTCAGCAGCCGCCGACCGTGACCTTAACTTCTTCCTTAGCGCGCCAGACAGAGCCGTTGCTCATGATGGCGACGGCGAAGACAGTCTGAGTCTTGCCCAGACGAATGCGGGTCGAGACATCCGCCTTACCACTGCGCGGCGTGAAATAGAACGAGACGACATTGGGCAAGGGATTGCCTTCCGCCAGAATGTGGATGGCCTTGACGTGATCGGCTTCGGTCATGGGGCTGTCCATCACCACACGAAGCGGAACCGTGGCCCCGTTCTCGGCGATCTGCGGCAACTTGAGCTGAACCTTGCCCTCGGCGAAAGCGGCGTTGCCGATCAGGGATTTGATGGCGGCTTCGGCCTCGGCAGGAGTGGCCCAAGCCGCTGCGGGCAGAGCACCGGCACAGGCCGCCGCCCCCATGGCCGCCATGACCTGCCGCCGGTTGATGCCTGATCCCTGTTTCGCCGTATGCTTCATACAATCACGTCCTTGGTTGAATTTGGATCACGCCCGCCCGAACACCGCTTTGACAGCCCCGGACAGAGTCCCCTCCTCCAGATATTTCATCCCCAGCACGCCACCGAAAACAATGGAGACCAAAGCAATGGGCGCCGACAGAGCAAGAGTGGACATGCCGGTAATGCCCTGACCGATTGTGCAGCCCATGGCCAGCACGCCACCCGTTCCCATGAGGGCCGCCCCCACCAAGTGGCGCAGCAGATCGTCCGTATCGGTGAAGCTTTCAAGTTTGAAGTTTGCACCAGCCTTGGCGGCAAGGAATGAGCCGAAGATCACGCCGCCCACCGCCGCGATGCCAAAGTCGATGGTCGAGCCGGTGAAGGTCATCAGATATTGCAAGCTCCCGCCGATGGGCGCCACAAAGCTGAACGAGGCCAACGGAGCGGGATCGAACTCGTCGGCTCCCAAGATACCACTGACCGCCCAGCCCGCCACGACGAGCAGACCGATCATCAGGCCGCCCAGCACATCATGGGCCGAGGCCCGGAACTGGGAATCCTTGAAGCACCATGCCGCCAGACCGCCCCCCATCACCACCGTCAGACCAAGACGAGCCGACGGAACCGACAGGCCGGTGAGCTTGGCTAAAATATCGGGCATCCCCTGACTGGTGAGCCCCAGACCGGCCAGATTGATATTACTGGCCTCCAACTGAATGCGCCCCAGAGCAATGAGCCCCCGCAAGGTCATGTAGGAGAAGAAGCCGAGAACCAGAAACACAATCACGGATTTCAGATTGCCGCCGCCAATGCGGACCAGCGTCTTGTTGCCGCAACCACCCGCCATGGTCATGCCGAAGCCGAACAAAAGCCCGCCCAGCACCGCCCCGGCCCAACCCAGATTGGGCGTCAGGTAGATGGATTTCCCCAAATTGACTGTGCCGGTGAGATGAAGCGCCTGGGTTCCCAGAACCGCCACGGCAATGGCCAGCATCCAAGCGCGGAACCGGCGCCAATCTCCCATGAAGACCATGTCCGAGATCGCGCCCATGGTGCAGAAATTCGTCTTCTGGGCCGTCCAGCCAAAGACCGAACCGACAGCGAATGCCCCCATGCCGACGATAGTGGTGACGGGAAGATCGGGCACGCATTCCTCCGTTCGCAGGTCAAGCAATGGACAGTTTCGCATTTGCGGGCACCGAAAGGCAGCCGCATTTGAAAGACCATTTTTACTGCGCCTGAGAGTCCACGCAACCCGAGCGCGGTATTTTCTCCCAAAGGAGAAACGCCCCCATTCGCCTCCTCCTCGCCCCGGCTGGTTCTAACGACCGGCTCGGAAATGCCAAGATGCTTTGCATCCGACGTGACAATATCCTATTGCATCGACGCTAGATTTATCAAGCCT
>JAYTWE010000542.1:0-6901 GCA_043744055.1 Magnetospirillum sp. | reverse complement strand
ACGCCGATGCGCTTGACGTCATCGGGCAGTCTGGCGGTGGCGATGGCGACACGGTTTTGGACCAGGACCTGGGCGGTATCCAGATTGGTTCCCAGGGCGAAGGTCACAGTTAGTTTCAGGTTACCGTCGCCGGTGGCCTGGCTGTTCAAATACAGCATGTTCTCGACGCCGTTGATCTGCTGTTCCAGCGGTGTTGCCACCGTGTCGCTGACCACCTGGGCGGAGGCACCGGGATAAGATGCGCTGACCACGATGGTCGGCGGCGCGATCTCGGGATATTGCGCCACCGGCAAGGCGAAAAAGGCGATCGCGCCGATAATGGTGATGAGGACCGAGACCACCGTGGCGAAGATCGGGCGGTCGATGAAGAAATGGGACAGGCGCATTGTGTCTGTCCTTTATTCGATCTTGCCGGGTTGGGCGGTGACCTTGGCTCCGGGCCGAGCCCGCATCAGACCGTTGATGATGATCTGGTCGTCGGGGGCGATGCCGTCACGGATCACCCGCAGCCCATCTTGCATGGGACCCGGCTTGATGACTTTCGGAATCACGGTCCCGTCCTTGACGGTCATGACCAGCTTGCGCGACTGATCGGTGACGATGGCGGAATCGGGAACCAGCAGCGCATCATATGCTGATGAGGCGGCAAGGCGGACCCGACCGAACGTGCCGGGCGTGATGGAACCATCTGTATTGGACAAGATCGCTCTGGCCCGGATGGTGCCGGTACCGCGGTCAATCTGATTGTCGATGAAGTCCAGCTTGCCCTCGTGGGGCCAGCCGGTTTCATCCATCAGGCGGATGCGGGCAATGGCTCCTTGCAATCCTTCTTCGGGCTTGGCGGCGGCGCGGCGGGTCTGGACCAGATAATCGGCCTCGCTCATATCGAACGAGAAGTGGATGGGGTCTTGGGAGACGATGGTGGTCAGCAGAGTTGGCGACGCGATGGAGGGGCCGCCGCTGACCAGATTGCCGATGCTGACCTGCCGGGCGCTGACCCGACCGGAAATGGGGGCGGTGACGCGGGTGAACTGAAGGTTTAATTCGGCATCGCGCAGGGCGGCGCGGGCGGCATCGGCGGTGGCGTTGGCTCCGCGCGATTCTTCGGTTCGCAGGTCCAAGGTGCTTTCGGCGACGAAATCCTTGCGGCGCAGCTCGTCGGCGCGGGTCAGCTGGCGTTTGGCGTATTCCTTGCCGCCCAGGGCCTGATCCAGCCGGGCGCGGTTCGCCACCACAGTCACCTCATAGGGGCGGGGGTCGATGACGAACAGCAGATCGCCCTTATTGACCATTTGGCCGTCGGTGAAGTGAATTTCGGTGAGATAGCCGCTGACCCTGGCTTTGATCTCCACATAATCCACGGCGGTGAACTGACCGGTGAATTCATTCCAGTCGGTTACGGAGCGGCCCAGGGGAGGGGCCACGGTCACCGGAGGGCCTCCAGCGACAGCAGGTCCCTGCGGTGTTCCGGTTGAGGTGTAAGACAGCGCTCCGGCCGCGATTCCGAGCAGCGCCAATCCGCCCAGCAGGAGGGCTGGCCGTGAAAATATGCTTTGGCCCGGTTTGCTCGGCATCTTGATGTCCTGGATAAACTGAACTGACCAGTTTGATTTTACAGGTCGGGCGGTCTCTTGGTCAATGAAGACCAACAGCATATGGCGACCCGGCTGAAGAGCAACAGCTCTCGTCATGATTGTTGTGCCCGCTGGAATCACTTATACATTGGTTCTAATGAGTGAGAAGCTTCCCATGGACTCCAAGGTTGCGCCCCCCAAATTGGTGTGGGGCGGGAGGAGGCGGCTGAAAGCCGCTTGGCGGGCTCGGCTGATCGCGGCTTTGGCGGTTCCTTGCATTTTAGGTCTGACCGCGTGGCAGATATGGAGCAGCTATCGGGATTTGATTGATAATTCCGAGGCCATGGCCGTGGCTTTGGCGCGAGTGGCCGAAGAGCACTTTACCGGCACCATGCGCAGCATTGACCAAGTCCTGGTGGAATCCATGGGCGCGGCGCGCGGCGGCAATGGGATCAATCCAAAGTTATTTGAAGACATCATGCATAGCCGCATGGATCAACTTCCCTTCATCCGCAATGCGTTCGCGGTGAATGCTGATGGGATCACGATTGCAGGGACCTTGCCTGAATTCAATGGCGTTGATGTTCAAGATCGTGAGTATTTTATCAGCCTGAAGTCCAATCCAAATCGTGCGATTTACATTTCAGAGCCGTTGAAAAGCCGGGTGCGGGATGTTACGACCATTTTTGTGGCGCGTGCATTTCTGAATGCTCAAGGTGAGTTTTTTGGCCTGACGGTCATTGCGCTCGATCCCAAGATTTTTGACGATGAATTACGGACCGTTCAGCCGGATCACGGCGGTTTTGCGACCTTGCTGCGGAGTGACGGACTTATCTTGAGCCGGGTTCCCGATGGGGGAGGTCTGATCGGTAAAGTCGTGGCCGATGGCCCCGCCATGACAATGGCCGCCGAAGCCTCCAGCGGTATTATCCAGGGGAAGGGGGCGGTGGATGGCGCTGACCGGATTCTCGCGTTCCGTCGGCTGGAAAACTATCCCCTTGTGGTGGTGGTCGGGACTCGCATGGCCCAGGTTTTAACCGCCTGGCATTCCGAGGCGTCGATTCATTTTGGCGTCGGGCTTGTTCTCTCCATGCTCATGGCCGCCATGGCGACATTTTCCGATTACAGCCAGTCCCAGCGTCAATTGGCTCAAAAGGCCTTGGCGAGCAGTGAGGCCCGGTATCGTTTGCTGAATGATCGCTCTCCGCTTGGCATCGTCCAGGCGGAAACCGATGGCAGCACGGTCTATGCCAATGACCGTTGGCTGGAGCTGGTGGGGCGCAGCCGCGATCAGGTCATGGGCGCCAAGTGGTGTGATGCGGTGATTGAGGACGATCGTCCGGCGGTCTTGAAGGGGTGGATCAAGATGATCCGCCATGGCGGAGTCTTTTCCGCCGAAATGCGGGTCATGAGTTCGGGGGGCGTCATTCGCTGGCTGCGGGGATATGCCTCCTTGCTCGATGAGTCCCAAGGGGGCGTCGGGCTGGTGGCCACGTTCGAGGACATCACCTCGGCCCGGCAGGTGGAACAGAATCTTCGCCTGTCCGAGGAGAAATTCGCCAAGGCGTTCTTGGGCAGTCCCGACGCTCTGGTGATCTCCACTCAGACCACGGGGAAGTATGTGGAGGTCAACACCGCTTTTTGCCGTCTGCTGGGGTATGAGCGGGATGAGCTGATGGGGAGTGATGCCCTGACCAGGGGAGTCTGGGGAAATCCCGAAGACCGGAATCGTCTGGTGGAAGTCATTGCCCGCGACGGTCAGGTGGAAGACTTCGAGACCGTCTTGCGGCGCAAGGATGGCGTCACCATGATTGTGCTGATATCGGTGCAGCAGATCATGGTCGGCGGCGATCCCTGCCTGTTGTTCATCTGTCGCGATATCAGCGAACGCCGGGCCATGGAGGAGCGGACCAGGACTCTGCTGGCCAAGCTTGACGCCTCCAATAAGGAATTGGAGCAATTCGCTTATGTGGCGTCTCATGATCTGCAAGAACCGCTTCGCATGATCGCGGGGTATGCGCAATTGCTGGAGCGGCGCTATCGCGGTCGGCTGGATTCCGATGCGGATGAGTTCATCGCCTTTTTGGTGGATGGCGCAAAGCGGATGCAGATCATGATTCGTGATCTGCTGGAGTATTCTCGGGTCGGGCGTCTGGGCGGTGCTTTTGTCCGGTTCAACGGTGACGAGGCCCTGGACGAGGTTCGGCGCAACCTGATGGCGGCGATTGAAGAGGCGGATGCGGCGGTTCATATGGGACCCATGCCCGAGATCGTTGCCGATCGGTCGCAATTCGTCCGTTTGCTCCAAAACCTGATCGGCAATGCCCTGAAATACAGGCATATGGACCGCAAGCCCGATATCTGGGTGAGCGTGGAAAAAGTTGGTGCGGATTGGCAGTTCTCGGTGACCGATAACGGTATCGGGATCGACCCTCAGTATTTCGAGCGCATCTTCCTGGTCTTTCAGCGTCTCCACACCCGCGATAAGTTTGAAGGCACCGGCATCGGCCTGGCGATCTGCAAGAAAATTGTCGAACGGCATGGTGGCCGGTTGTGGGTGGAGGCTTTGCCCGAGGGGGGATGTATATTCCGGTTCAGCCTTCCGGTGGACGCCGTCGTTTTCTGAAGTACGCGCATGCAAGGTATTGTTGCGGTGTGTTGGCGATAAAAATTTAACGAAGCATGTGCCGGTAATGACGCTTCATTAAAATACTAAATTAATTACATCAAAGCATATTGTCTTCGTTATTCATGGTTGTTGCTTTTTGTAGCTACCGTCCATGAATAGATAAGCTTGCGTCATACTTAAAAGTACGAGGCTGATATCCCCGTCAGGTCAATGCTGTATATTGACGCAGTGTCACGACAACATGTAGTATGTATGGTGGTGACGTGAACCTGCTTGGCTGGGCTAAGTGGGCCGGTGATTCGCGGTTGCGAATTTTCAAAGTGAGGGTGTCATGGCAGAAAGCGCCATCGGTAAGGTTCAGACTCTGAATGGCCCGGTTGAGGTCGTTCACTCTGACGGAGCCACGTCCTCGCTGCATAAGGGCGACAGCGTCTTTCAGGGCGATGTGGTTAAGACCGGTACCGGTGGCGCCGTCGGTATGGTGCTCGATGACGGCACCACCTTCTCGCTGGGCGAGACGGGTAAGATGGCCCTGGACCAGATGGTCTATGACCCTGTGACCAAGACGGGCGAGGCTCATCTGAGCCTTCAGTCCGGCTCGTTCGCTTTGGTGTCGGGGCAGATTTCCAAGACCACTCCCGATGCGCTGTCCATCAAGACTCCGACCATGACCGTGGGTATTCGCGGCACCGGCCTGACCGGCAACGGCAATACCGTGGCCATGATGCAAGAAAAGGGCGGTGTGTCGGGCGAGGTCTTCATCAAGACGTCCAGCGGCGCGGCGCTGACCTTGAACCGTCCGGGCCAGGGCGCGACGTTGTCCGCCAGCGGTGGGTTGACCAGCGTCACCCTGACTCCGACTCAGGTCATGCAGATCGGTGGTTCGGCCTCTTACAATCTGCCCAATGCCGGGAATCTTCTGTCCAACAGCTATAACAGCGCCGCCCAGACGGTTCAGCAGCAGAACGCGCCGCCAGCGCAGCAGACCGCGCCGCCGCCGGTGGTTCCACCCGCAACGGGTT
Source organism: Magnetospirillum sp. (assembly GCA_043744055.1). GTDB lineage: Bacteria > Pseudomonadota > Alphaproteobacteria > Rhodospirillales > Magnetospirillaceae > Phaeospirillum. The sequence goes on along the minus strand of JAYTWE010000542.1, from coordinate 1,676 downwards.
CATCTCTGGCGCCGGTGGAAAAGACCGCCCAGGAAAAAGGTGCCGACCTTAAACAGGCGGTGGCGCTGATTGCCGACAAGGTTGCGGTCGCTCTTGACCTCAAGAAAGCGGCGTTGGACGTTAATCTTGGTAATCTCGGGCCGAAGATTGACCGCGGTGCCTTGGAAGGCATTAAGGAGGTCGGAGACAAGATTAAAGAGGTCGGGGCAAAGCTTGAAAGCGTCCTGGCTCAGGTGGAGCAGGGCAAGCTTCCGCCCGAAATCGCTCTTCGCGTCGAACAAAAAACCGAGCGCACCGTCGCTGACAACACCAACGCGCTGAACGCCTTTACCGCTATCAGCGCGCCGTTGGGCTCGGCATCGGCTGTCTATACGTTCACCGTCGCGGGTGGTCAGGTTGTCACGGTCACGGTGGATGCCAATGGTGGTCTGCTGGCCAAGGCGACCGCCGCCGCCACCGCCGCCGCCGCCGCCAAGGCCACCGCCACCGCCCTGGTCAATCAGATGGTCAGCGCCGCCATCAGCGGCGACTTCACCGGCTATGCCAGCCTGAACGCCAAGCTGGCGGCTTTGTCGGCCCAAGTGGATACCGCCCAGGCGACCGCCGATGCGCAGTCCGATCTGGCTCATACCTATTCCCTGGCCGCTTCGGCTATCGGTCTGGCTTATCCCAATGCCGGGACCGCCGCCGCCACCACCGTGGCGCAATACAATATCGCCCATGCCGCCGCCACTTCGGTGGATAATGCCGACACCACCGCCCATGCCATCGTGGCCAATCCCAGCGATGTGCAGGCGACGGCGCTGACCGCTTGGACCGGCGGCGCGGCCGAGACGGCGTTGACCGCCGCCACTGCCAAGGTGACCACGGCCGAGGCGCTGGTCACCACGGATCAGACGGCCAGTGATGCGGCGGTTACCGCTATTCAGACTCTGCGGGCGGGTGAAACCACCGTTATCAGCACCTATCAGCTGGCGCTGGCGAAACAGCTTGCCTATGACGACGCCACCGCTTCGGCGGCGGCGTTGAAGGTGAATGCTCAGAGCGCGGTGGATGCCTGGGGGACAACCTATCGCGCCGATATGGCGCTGGCCAGCAGCAAGATGGCTAGCGCCGCTCTGGCGCCGGAAGGATCGCGGGCGGCTTTGATTACCGATGCCTTGGCGGCGGTCAATGCGGCTTTGGGATTGGCTCAGACCGGTCATGCCAGCGCCACGGGTGATGCGGTCGGGTCCTGGACTCTGGCAGAGCAGGTGGCTCAGGCCGCTAAGGACGCCCTGACCGGGTTAAGCGCTTCGGACATCACGGCGGTGGAAGCCGCCTCGGTGATCACCGGTCAGGCTTCAGCCGCCGCAGTCAGTCTGCAAAGCTATTACACCTCGCTCTATGACGTTTATAATTCCGCCTATACCGCCATCCATGACCAGGATGTGGCGCAGACTGCGTTGACGCTATCGGCGACCAATGCGTTCGACGCCTACGAACTTCAGATCACCAACGCCCAGACCTACGCCGCCACCAAGCTTGCCACCACCTTGACCGATATGGCCGCTCTTGGCACCGCCCAAGGTGAGGCGGCTTCGGCGGAATGGTATTACGAGGTGGCCCATACCGCCGCCGTGACTCAGGCGGAGACGGACCTTTCCACGGCGGTGACCGCCGCTGCAACGGCGGCG
>JAYTWE010000541.1:0-6620 GCA_043744055.1 Magnetospirillum sp. | reverse complement strand
TCATCAAGATGTCGAGCCGTCAGTCTCGCCATCTTGCTCAAGCCGGGGTGTTGGAAGAAAGCGGGACCTCGGCATTGGTGCGCTTTACCATGATGGTGGCCAGCGCAACCATGCAGCTTTCGTGATTTGGGCCGCCCTGACCGATGTACCTGAAATCGCCTCAGCCGAAGGAAATGTTATTCCCAGCGGCCAGGTTCTATCCATCCAGCATCTGGAAGGTGGCATCGTCCAGGAAATTATCGTCAAAGAGGCCGAAATTGTCGAGGCGAACCAAGTCATTTTAAGGCTGAACCCGGCTCAGGCCATATCTGATCTTGAACAGACACGGGCTCGCGAGGCGACCTTGCTTATCAAAGCGGAACGTCTTCGCGCCTTCGCCGAAGAACGTCGCCCCGATTTCAGCAGTATGCCTTCAGGCTTTGATCGCCTTATTGCCGACAACATGGCTATCTTTAACAGTCAGAATCAAGCTCGTGATACCGCTCGCTCGGTGATCGCATCCCAGGCTGACCAGAAGCGTTCAGACCTTCGTCTCCTGCAAAACCAGGAGGTTTCACTGCGGGAACAGATGGGGCCATTACAAGAAGAAATGACCATGCGCCAGGAGCTTGTCGCGAAAGGTCTGGTTTCCCGTGTCGTCTTCCTTGATACCAAGCGCGAGTTGTCGCGGGTTCAAGGCGAGGTTGCTCGTCTGGTCGGGCAGGAGGTTACTGCCCGCAGCGCTTTGATCGAGGTTGAAAATCGCCTGATCGATAGTAATTCCTCGTTACAAAAACAGACCATGGATGAAATGGGAGTCTCGGTCAGTGAACTGGCTCAGGTCCAAGAAAGCATCGGACGATTGGAAGATCGGGTGAAGCGCCTGGATGTCGTGTCGCCGGTTCGCGGCATCGTCAAGGGGTTAGCGGTCAAGAATCAAGGCGCTGTCGTTCAGCCCGGTGGACAAGTCTGCGATGTGGTTCCCATCGATGACGAGATGAAAATCGACGCCAAGATCAACACCAAGGACGTGGGCCATCTTAAGGTTGGTCAGCCGGTAAAGGTGAAGGTGACCACCTATGATTTTGCCCGTTATGGCGCTGTGGAAGGAACCTTGACCAAGATTTCCGCATCCAGTTTTACCGATGAAAAAGGAAACCCTTACTTCAAGGGGGTCATTGCGCTCAGTAATAATTATGTGGGTAAGGTGCCTGGCCGCTTCATGATCCATCCCGGTATGACCGTGACCGCGGAAATCATTACCGGCGACAAGACCTTGCTGCAATACATGCTCAAGCCGATCTTCACCCAGATTCAGCAAAGCTTCCATGAAAGATAAGCCGCTTGTGAATTGGGCTCCCTGATTCCTAATATTGGGATTGGGGAGCGACCCCGTACCGCGTCTTGATTTCTGCTTTTCGCGCCAGATTCGATGATGCAATCCTCAACATGAACGTCGAGGATTGCATCAAGGTGGTCGTATCGCTTGGGGGGGGCCGGAAAAGCCTCTGACAGCAACCTGGAATTACAGTGTGCTCGTTTAGAGAGGGCTATTTCGTGGCAATTGTGGGCAAGTCTTCTTCTAAAATACTGATATTCAGCGAGAAAGAAACTTCACCTTCATCATCATCGCGATGAAGTACGCCAATGAATTCTCCGGCAATGGATACCTCAATGGGCGCGCCACGCTTTTTCGGTAGTTCAATCTTGATCTTGGAATTACCGAACGTGGCCCGCAGATAGGCCTCGACCCGGGCGATCTCAATGGGGGTCATGCAAATTCACCAAAACACTAAACAGGGTAGGGGGAATGCTGGCGGTACTGAGGTACCGCCAGCATCACAGGCGAATTAAAGCGCCTTCAGATTGACCGCAGAGGTCTTGCCCTTGCGGGGGTCACGCTCTTCTTCGTAGGAAACTTTCTGGCCATCAGCCAGGCCGCTCATCCCGGCACGCTCTACGGCAGAGATATGAACGAACACATCGGCGCCGCCGTTGTCCGGAGCGATGAAGCCAAAACCCTTGGTGCTATTGAACCACTTAACGGTACCGTTCGACATTTGATGTCTCCAATTACGACAAAGCCCGACGCGAAGGTGCGCCAAGCATCAAGTGCCGAGCGATTTTAGTCGTTTCTCAAGGCAGATTTGATCCGCGCACTTTTGATTGTTCTGAGCCTAAAAGCAAGCAAAAGAACGCGATTGCTTTGGTCTGGTAGGTGAGCGTTGCCGGTGGGGCTTGTCCCCCTCAAAGAGGCCCTCATGCGAATGTCGCATAATGTATATTATGGCGACAACTTATAACTTATTGAAAAACATCAATAACAAGGCCGTCATAGGCTGGAGAAACCCATGACGGCAAGGTCAGGCATAGGGTTTTGTAATCCAGACGCGTCCCCATATGGGTGAGAATCGCGTGACGCGGCTTTACTCTCTCAATCCATTTCAAAGCTTTTTCCACATGAGCATGCGTCGCATGGGGATAATCAACCAGGCAGCCGATAATCCACAAATCGAGCCCTTCAAGGGATTCGAACGATTCCTCTGGAATCTCAACAACATCTGTACTGTAAGCAAAATTACCGAATCGAAGCCCTAGGGTCCGTGCATAACCATGGTCCTGATCAAACGGCACAACATGAATTGACCCAATGGAGAATGGCCCATTAATAGGGTTTGCCTGAAGCAATGGCCGATAAACCACGTCTCCAATATCCTCCAAAGGCTCAAAGGCGTAACCGAACCGTGCACGAGCCGTCTCAAGAACGTCCGGCGCGGCCCAAACGGGCAGCCACTGTCGGGTTACCCGATTGATTTCCCTAAGATCATCAATGCCATGCAAGTGATCTGCATGGTCATGGGTATAGATAAGCCCATCAACACTTCGGATATTCGCATCCAGCAACTGCTCCCGCAGATCCGGCGAGGTATCCACCAGGATGCGAGTCTCCCCATCTTCCACCAGAATGGAGGACCGCCGTCGTCGATTACGAGGCTCAGAGGGATCGCAGGCTCCCCATCCCATGGAAATGCCGGGCACCCCAGAGGCGCCGCCGCATCCCAGGATGGTCACTTTCATGCGAGAACCTTGGTGAACAAACGCCGAAAATTATCGGTGGTTGCTTCTTCCAACTCACGGATCGTCACGCCTTTGACCTGAGCCAGTCGGGCTGCGGTATGAGCCACATAGGCTGGCTCGTTACGCTTGCCCCGAAAAGGGATCGGAGCCAGATAAGGCGAATCAGTCTCCACCAACAGCCGATCCAACGGTACCCCGGCCAAAGTATCGCGCAATGCTTCTGCTGTCTTGAAGGTCATGATCCCGGAGGCCGAAACATACAGCCCTAATTCAATAGCGATTTCAGCGAAGTGCGGGCCAGAGCTAAAGCAGTGGACCAATCCGGTGAAGGCCCCCTTCCCCATTTCCTCCGTCAGAATGGCGGCGGTATCCTCGTCGGCGTCACGGGTGTGAACAATAACCGGTAAGCCGGTGCGCCGAGCCGCCTCCACATGAACACGAAAGGATTCCCGTTGCTTATCCCTGGGGCTCTTATCGTAGAAATAATCCAGTCCCGTCTCGCCCAAGCCGACGACCTTGGGGTGCTCGGCCAACCGAACCAAAGTCTCCACATCAGCGAAAGGCCCGACACCGGCTTCATGGGGGTGTACCCCCACGGTGCAATAGACGTTGGGGAACCGTTCAGCCACCCGAAGCACTTGGTCATAGCGACTGATATGGGTGCCGATGGTAAGCAGAATTCCCACCCCCGCCTGCCCGGCACGGCTTACCACTCCGTCCAGATCATCGGCAAAATCGGGAAAGTCCAGATGGCAATGACTATCGACCAGCATATCAGCCTACAATTTTGTCCCTAGAACGGGTTCGTCCCCAGAACGGGGTTCTTCAACAAATCTCGGAAACACACCCTGTGGAGTCGGAAGACCGACCCCGGACGTCATGGCGTAATCCGGGCCAAAAAAGCTGAAATCACGCTCATGGGCAGGGATCGTTAAGAGGTCCAGTATCCGCCCAGAGGAAGTGGGCATGAAAGGCTGAGTCATCAAGGCCAAAGAGCGGATGGTTTCCGCCAGCGTCCACAACACCGTCCCCATTCGGATCGGATCAGTCTTCTTCAGAGCCCAGGGAGCCTGCTTATCCACATAACCATTGGCAGCGCGTACCACCACCCAGATCGCCTCTAGCGCCTCGTGGTAGAGCTGACGATCCATGGCATCCCGCAGTTTGGTCAACAGACCATGGGCGGCATTCAATAAATCGGCATCATCATCGGTAACGGGACCATGATCCGGTGTTGCCGCGGCACAATTCTTTCCGATCATGGATAGAACCCGCTGCACCAGATTGCCGTAATCATTGGCAAGCTCGCTATTCATGCGGCCCATCATGGCGCGATGGCTGAAGTCTCCGTCATTGCCAAAGGGCACTTCACGCAGCAAGAAATAGCGGACCTGATCCAGGCCATAGGTCTCGATCAGGCTGAGGGGGTCAATGACATTGCCCAGTGACTTTGAAATCTTCTGCCCTTCATTGGTCCACCAGCCGTGGGCGAAGACCCGCTTCGGCGGAGGCAATTCGGCGGCCATCAGGAAGGCTGGCCAATAGACCGCATGAAAGCGGACGATATCCTTGCCGACCATATGGAGCACGCTGGGCCAATAGCGGGCGAAGTCCCCCGTCGTATCGGGGTAGCCGAGAGCAGTGATGTAATTGGTCAAGGCGTCCAGCCACACATACATGATGTGGGCATCATCGCCGGGCACGGGAATGCCCCATTTGAAGCTGGTGCGTGATACTGACAGGTCTTGCAGCCCGCCTTTGACGAAGCTCATCACCTCGTTACGGCGCGACGTCGGTCCGACACAGTCGGGATTATCCTCGTACCACTTCAACAGACGATCCTGCCAAGCCGACAGCCGGAAGAAATAGCTGGGCTCCTTCACCCACTCGACCGGAGCTCCGGTTGGAGCTTGCTTTGTGCCGCCGGGGCCTTTGACCAGTTCATCTTCGGCATAGAATGCCTCGTCACGAACCGAATACCAGCCCTCATAGGCCCCAAGATAGATGTCGCCCTGTGCGATCAGCTTGTTCCACAGCGCCTGACAGGCGGCCAGATGGCGAGGTTCGGTAGTGCGAATGAAATCATCGTTGGAACAGCCAAGAACCCCGGCCAGGGAGCGAAAATTGGCGGAGTTCCGGTCAGCCAGCGCCAAGGGAGTGACACCGGCGGTCTCTGCCGATTTTTCCACCTTCTGGCCGTGCTCGTCCGTACCAGTCAGGAACTTGACATCAAAGCCATCCAGTCGCTTGAAGCGCGCCAAAACGTCACAGGCCAAGGTGGTATAGGCATGCCCGATATGCGGCTTGTCATTGACGTAGTAAATCGGCGTGGTGACATAGAAAGTCTTGGCCCCGCTCATGGCGTGCTCCTTATTGGTTTTGCCTGGCCCTTCAGCGGCGCGCCAGCCTTTCCACCGATAGGAAAGCGCCAAGCACGGCCTGCTTGCGGTCAAGATGGACCGCCTCGGTGCGGGCGAACAGGGTGCTGATCTTTTCCCACACCTCCAGCCAATGTTCAAGGCTGGCCGCCGCCAGCAATCGACCGATCAAGGCAGCTTCACCGGGGACGACCTCGGTCATCCCCCTGCCCTGACGGCCACCGGCGCGGATCATCCGGGCCAGCCACCACACCAACAATTCGGTCACAGTGCGAAACGAGCTATCGTTCCCCGGCTTTGACACCCGATCGCCGAACGCATGCAAAGCAGGAACATCCAGACGCGGCAATCCGTTCAGCAACGCCACGACCTCTCGGTAAAGGTCCAGCCCCCCTTCATCGGCCAAAGCCAGAGCCTTGCCGACACTGCCCTCGCTCAATTTCGCCAAGGCGGTGATATCCGACTGGGGTAATTCCGGGCGGTGATGACGCAAAAGATCGGACACGGTCGCTTCCGACAAGGGTTGCAGCATCAAGCGACGGCAGCGCGAACGAATGGTGGGAAGCAGACGTCCGGGAGAGTGCGAAACCAGCAACATCAATGCATTGCGAGGCGGTTCTTCTAAAACCTTGAGGACCGCATTGGCGGCGTTGCGGTTCATCTCATCGGCGGAATCGATAATCACGACCCGCCAGCCGCCTTCGGCCGGGGTCAAAGACATGAAGGAGCCGATGCCCCGGACATCCTCCACCACGATCTCAGTCTTCAACTTGGTCTTCTTGTCATCGGACCAGCCGCGCTCAACCGTCTGGAGATCGGCATGACCTTGGGCTGCGACCCGGCGAAAAACCGGATGGTCAGGGCGGAGCCCCAAGTTCTCAGGCCCTCCTCCGAAGAGTCCGCCGCCCTCCCCTCCTCCCGCCAGCACGAAACGTGCGAAGCGATAGGCCAAGGCCGCCTTACCGATTCCCTTGGGGCCGCAGATCAGCCAGGCATGGGCCAACCGCCCGGAATTCCAGGCATCCAACAGCGCCTTCTCGGCCCCGGCATGACCGAACAGTTCGGAAGTATCACGAGCATGGGGGATATCGCTCACGGCACAGGTAACCTTGCCCGCACCGTTGCCAAGATATCACCGTGAACATCGGCCAGTGAGCGAGCAGCGTCGATGACGGCGCACCGCAT
>JAYTWE010000540.1:0-3915 GCA_043744055.1 Magnetospirillum sp. | reverse complement strand
GCCCGACTCACGAAGCCATCGACCCGGTGCGCTATATCGCCAATCGCTCCTCGGGCAAGCAAGGCCACGCCATCGCGGCTGCCCTGGCCCGGTTGGGGGCCGAGGTGACCTTAGTCTCCGGCCCGGTCCACATTCCTGATCCCGCTGGTGTTCGGGTGGTGCGGGTGGATAGCGCCTTGGATATGCTCAATGCCGTGCGTTCGGCGCTTCCGGCCGATGTGGTGGTCTGTGCCGCCGCCGTAGCCGACTGGACGGTTGCCAATCGCGCCACCGAGAAACGCAAGAAGCAGGCGGGGGCTCCGCCGCCGGTCATCGAGCTTGCCCCGAATCTTGATATCTTGATGACGGTATCCCAGGCGGAAGGCGGCTTGCGCCCGGCTCTGGTGGTGGGCTTCGCCGCCGAGACCGAGTCATTGCTTGATAATGCGCGCCATAAACTGGCCCGCAAGGGGTGCGATTGGATTGTCGCTAATGATGTCTCGGAAGGCAGTGGAACCTTTGGCGGTGAGTCCAATGTGGTCCATCTGCTGGATTCCAAGGGAGACGAATCCTGGCCCAAGATGAGTAAGGACGAGGTCGCAACCCGGCTTGCCGCCCGCATCGCCGCCGCTTTGGGGGAGGGGATATGATCGAGGTGGAGCTGAAACGGTTGGACCACGCCGCCGAGCTGCCGTTGCCGGGTTATGAGACCGCCAATGCGGCGGGCATGGATCTGATGGCGTGTATTCCGGTGGATATGGAATTGGCTCCGGGCAAGCGGGCCTTGATTCCCACGGGCTTCGCCATGGCCCTGCCGGAGGGATTTGAGGCGCAGGTGCGCCCCCGTTCCGGGCTGGCTTTCAAGCATGGGATTACGGTTCTCAACACGCCGGGCACCATTGATGCCGATTATCGCGGCGAGATCGGAGTCATCTTGGTGAATCTCGGCGAGACAAGCTTCGCCATTTCACGGGGGATGCGTATTGCTCAGTTGGTGATCGCGCCGGTATCTCGGGCGGTCTGGCGCGAGACTGAAACTCTGAGCGAGACACTGCGTGGAGCCGGGGGCTTCGGCTCTACCGGCGCCTGAGGCTTGAAGGGGAACTGGAGCGCAGCGACTAGGCCGTTGAGGCCGCCGCAGCGTTGCCATCGGCATAAGCGAGGATAGCCAAGCGAACGGAGTGAGTACCGGCGCCTGAGGCTTGAAGGGGAAACCGATGATTCGTCCGTCGAAGAAGATGCTGTTCGCCATCGAGGCCGTGTTGGATATCGCCTATCATGCTGGCGGCGAGCCGGTGCAAAGCCGCGAGATTACGCGGCGGCAGGGTATCCCCCGCCGTTATCTGGAGCAGACTCTGCAACAGCTGGTTCGGGCCGGTGTGCTGGTGGGGGTGCGTGGCCCCAGGGGGGGCTATCGCCTTGCCCGCGAACGCCGCCGCATCTCGGTGGGAGAGATCGTTCGGGTGGTCCGGGCGCTGGAAACCGCCGAGGACCCTTATCAGGATATGCCCGCTTCTGAATTGGGGCGGTTGGTTATCCGCCCCATGTGGGCCGACCTGTCAGAGGAAATGATGGCGCATCTCGATGCCATTACCGTGGATGATCTGTGCATGCGGGCTTACAAGGACGGCATCCCCAGCGAGGCCCATCAGAAGTTGGACTTCATTATCTGACCATGGTACTGTGTAGTTAATTAGTTAATTACAAAAATTCTGCGGGGAATTAAAGATGACCACAGATAGCGCGTCCGCTCCGGCCTTCCGAGGCAAAGTTTATGACAGCATCATCGACACGATCGGTGCGACCCCTCTGGTGCGTTTTAAGCGTCTGGCGGCGGAAGCCGGGGCGAAAGCCGATATCGTCGGGAAGCTGGAGTTTTTCAATCCGTTGGCTTCGGTGAAGGACCGCATCGGCTTCGCCATGATCGAGGCAGCCGAGGCTTCGGGCCAGTTGAAGCCCGGTGGAACCATTATCGAGCCGACTTCGGGGAATACCGGCATCGCCCTGGCCTTTGTGGCCGCCGCGCGCGGCTATAAGCTGATCTTGTGCATGCCGGAAAGCATGTCGCTGGAGCGGCGCAAGATGTTGCAGCTTCTGGGCGCCGAGATCGTGCTGACTCCGGCCTCCAAGGGCATGACCGGCGCGGTGCGTCAGGCCGAGGAACTGGTGGCTGCCACCCCTGGCGCCGTCATGCCGCAGCAGTTCAAGAATGCCGCCAATCCCGCCATTCACGAGAAAACTACCGCCGAGGAAATCTGGAATGATACCGCGGGCAAGGTGGATATCATCGTGTCCGGCGTCGGAACCGGTGGGACGATTTCGGGTATCGGCAAGGTGTTGAAGGCTCGTAAGCCCAGCCTGAAGATGGTGGCGGTGGAGCCAGAGGATAGCCCGGTTCTGTCCGGTGGCGCTCCTGGCCCTCACAAGATTCAAGGCATCGGCGCGGGCTTCATCCCCGAGATTCTCGACCGCTCCATCATTGACGAGATCTTGCAGATCGGCAATGAGACCGCTCTGTCTACCGCCCGCAAAGCGGCTAGGCTGGAAGGCGTTCCGGTGGGTATTTCGTCGGGTGCGGCCATCGCGGCGGCATTGGAATTGGGGACGCGGCCGGAAAACGCGGGCAAGCTGATCGTGGCCATCATCCCGTCCTTCGCCGAGCGCTATCTGTCCACCGCCCTGTTCGATCAGGTCTAGCCGAACCATCATGGACTTCACCGAGGAGCAAATTCACCGCTACGCCCGCCACATCATTCTTCCCGAAGTGGGGGGCGTGGGGCAGGAAAAGCTTCTCGGTTCCACGGCTTTGGTAATCGGGGCCGGTGGGCTGGGCTCGCCGGTTATCCTCTATCTTGCTGCCGCCGGGGTGGGGACCATTGGTGTGGTGGATGACGACGACGTGGAGTTGTCCAACCTCCAACGTCAGATTATCCACGCCACTTCCCGCATCGGAATGCCCAAGGTGGACAGCGCGGCGCGTATCGTCGCCGACATGAATCCCGACGTGAAGCTGGTGCCCATCCGACATCGTCTCGACAAAGATAATGCGCGGGCCATCATTCGTGATTTCCAGGTGGTGGCCGATGGGTCGGATAATTTCCCCACCCGATTTCTGGTCAATGATGCCTGCTGGCTAGAGGAAAAGACTCTGGTCTCCGCCGCCATCCTGCGCTTTGACGGCCAGCTTGCCACTTATAAGCCCGGTGGGCCGTGCTATCGCTGCATCTACCGCGAGCCGCCACCGGAAGGCCATATGCCCACCTGTTCCAGCGCGGGTGTGCTGGGGGCCATTGCCGGGACCATGGGGGCCATGCAGGCTACCGAGGTGCTGAAGGAACTGCTGGGCATCGGTGAGTCCTTGTCGGGCAAGCTGGTGATCTATGACGCGCTGTCGGTCGCCTTCCGTACCGTTCGGGTGCCGCGTGACCCTGGCTGCCCTCTGTGCGGCGATCATCCCACCATCACCGATCTGTCGAGCCATGGGAGTACTGCTAATGTCTGCGGCTGAACGTTCTGGCCCGGACAAACTCTCCATCGTGGTGTTTTCCGGCGATTTCGACCGCATTCATTATGCCTTGGTCATGGCCGCCGCTGCTGTGGCTTCCAATACTCCGGTTACCTTATTCTTTACCATGTGGGCGGGGCGTGCGCTTGAGACGCCGCTGGCCGATGGCTCGCCCGGTTGGTCACGGCTGAAATGCAGCGACGGAAGCTTGGCGGCGGATATGGATGCCGGGTTCAAGGCCAAGGGAGTGGGCAGCTTTGAAGAATTGCTGGATGCCTGCGTCGCCCTGGGTGTCACGGTCATGGTCTGCGAGATGGGGCTGAAGGCGCTGGGCATGAACCCCGACGGGCTCCGGTCCGATGTGCCGGTGACAAAGGGCGGCGTCGTCACCTTCCTGGCCGATGCTTCGAAAAACGGGGCCATGCTGTTCG
>JAYTWE010000539.1:0-9456 GCA_043744055.1 Magnetospirillum sp. | reverse complement strand
GGGGGCCTTAGCCGCATTATCGACGAGGGAGTTTCCCATGCCCCCTCCCCAACCCTCCCCCAGCAAAGCTGGGGGAGGGAGAAGTGCAAAATGTCAACGCATTCTAGCTTTATGTTTGCCCCTCGGCCTAAGTGCAGCGTGCGCCAGCTGCTCTAATTCCGCGGGGCGCGGACGGTGTTGAACCAGTATTCCTCGATGGCATGGATGGCGCTGAATAATTCGGTCACATCCATGGGCTTGGTGACATAGCCCTGAGCGCCGGAATTATAGGCGCAGGCCACATCCTTTTCCGCAGATGAGGTGGACAGCATCACCACCGGAAGATGGCGCAGATTGGGGTCGGAGCGGATCTCGCACAGAACCTGAAGCCCATTTTTGCGCGGCATGTTGATGTCGAGTAAAATGAGATCCGGTGAATTGCTGCGTTGGTTGGGGGCAGGGGAGACGCGGAGCTTCTCCAGCGCTTCCACTCCGTCACGGGCTCGGTCCACCACGCAGTCAAAGCGACCGCGCCCGATGGCCTTGGAGACCAATTCGGCATCGGCAGGATCATCATCGACAATCAAGACGTGGTAGGGGGCCAGTGCATTCTTGCCCAATGAAAAACTCCGTTGGTCAGGAACATGGAGAATGTTTGCTATCCTAACGCCGCAGTGTGAAAAGAATATGCGCCTTATGTAAATGGTATGTGACCGTGGAGGCGAGGCTTGGGAGATGTCATGGCCTGGTTTGTCTATGTCTTACTCAATGATGCGAAGGTCTCGTACACCGGCATCGCGACCGATAGGGACGATCGGCTGCGGCGGCATAATGCTGGCCAGGGTGCTAAGTTCACCCGAGGCCGAGGTCCCTGGCGGATGATTTACAGTGAAGGGCCACTGGACCATGGCGATGCTCTGCGGCGTGAGGCCGCTCTGAAAAAGGATCACCGCTTCAAGGCTGCTTTGAAGGCGGCTGCACTTATGGAGTAAGGCTATGCGGATCAGCCATGTGGGCGATACCGCGTTCGCGGTGGAATTTGATGATGGAGCGGAGGTGCTGGGCTTGAATGCCGCCATCCGCCGGGCTGGGTGTATTCCGGGGCTGGTGGAGACCATTCCCGCCTTGCGTTCCTTGCTGGTCATTTTTGATCCGCTTGCCATATCGCAAGCCGAGATGGAAGACCGCATCCGGGGCCTTGCCGTGACCGCCGGGGAGGTTGCTCGTGAGGACGGGCGATTATGGCGCATTCCGGTGCGTTATGACGGCCCGGACCTGGATGATGTCGCTCGAATTTGTGGCCTGTCTTCCGATCAGGTGGTCGCGCTGCATTCAAGAACCATCTACCGAGTCCGTATGTTGGGCTTCATGCCGGGTTTCGCCTATATGGGAGATTTGCCTTCTGGCTTGCGGTTGCCCCGTCGGGCCGAGCCGCGCTTGAAGGTTCCGGCCGGGTCGGTCGCCATGGCCGATGACATGACCGCCGTCTATCCCTGGGAAAGCCCCGGCGGTTGGCATCTTCTCGGCCGGACCGACATGGTCTTGTTCGATCAGGAGTGTGATCCTCCGGCCTTGTTGGCGGCCGGTGACCGGGTGGAGTTCATTCCTCGATGAGCAGACTCCATGTCCTTTCTCCCGGTCTGCACACCACCATTCAGGATTTGGGCCGCTTCGGCTATCAGGCCCAAGGCGTGCCGGTGGCGGGGGTGCTTGATCCGGTAGGGTTGCGCCTTGCCAATGCCTTGGTGGGCAACCAGGAGGGAGAGGCTGGGCTGGAGATCTGCGCCCTGGGGCCAAGGGTGTCGGTCGATGCGACAAGTCTGCGGATTGCGGTCTGCGGCCCCATTCGCCTTGCCCTGATTCGTGGCGGTGAGGAGCGCTTGCTTGGCGTCGATCGGTCTCATCTTCTCCTTCGTGGCGATGTGCTGGCGCTGGGGGGTGTCACTGGCGCCGCGACTGCGGTGCTGGCGGTGGAGGGTGGGTTCGATCTTTTGCCGGTGATGGGAAGTCTGTCCACCTATGTGCGGGCTGGAATTGGCCCCCTGGGGGGTAAGCCTCTGGTGCAAGGCAGTGTTCTGCCGCTTCGTCAGGACCAGGCTAAGGCGAGGGATTGCCTTGCCCTGGCCGCTCCGTTTGATTACGGCCAAGGGCCGATCCGGGTCATGGCGGGGCCTCAGGCAGGGCACTTCACTCCTCGGGCCATGGAGGTCCTGCTCTCTTCCGAATATAGGGTGGGCAAGGATGCCGATCGCATGGGCGTGCGCTTGGACGGCCCGGAATTGGAGCATGTGGGAGACGCGGGAATCGCCTCTGATGGATTGGTCAGCGGTTGTATCCAGGTTCCGGGCAATGGCCGCCCTATCGTTTTGCTGGCCGATCATCAGACGGTGGGAGGCTATGCCAAGATTGCAACCGTGATCTCCGCCGATCTTCCCAGACTGGGGCGGGTGATTCCGGGAGCAATTCTGCGCTTTCAATTGGTGAATTCGATTCAAGCTCAGACAGCACGCCGGAATTTGGAGCAGTCTATTCAAGCAGCCGTAACATCCATGACACAGAATGAAGGTAGTCTTGATCTGGAGGCCTTGTACCGCGCTAATCTGGTTTCTGGAGTAATATGGGCTGAATCATAAGCTTTACCGTCATCTCTTTGTCACAAACCGGTCGCGGGTGTTGCATCGCGGGAAAAGGGCGGGTATATACCCAGTCAGTGACGCACACGTACGTGCCTATGGCCCTTGTCGGTTATGCAACGACGAACGCGTCCTTTTTGGAAGAGCCGACGAGTTGGGTCGGCACCCGAAAGGGAGGTGGACATGTTCATGACCCATGCAATGGGCTTCTTCCCTGAAATCAGTACGAGTATGCGACGGCGGTTGCCGTAACCGTTTTGACGGTTGGCTGTCGCCGTTGATTGTAAGCGTGGTCTCTTTGCAGAGGCCGCGTGGTTGATGTTGTTTCTCGGGGGGCTTTCCGGCGTTGGCCAGGATGCTGTCGAGGTTAAGGAGGACCGCTATGCACACCATTGTCTTTTCCGGCCGTATGGTCATGATCGGCTGCGGCAGTATCGGACAGGGCGTTTTGCCTTTGTTGATGCGCCATATCAAGATCGACCCGGCCAATATCACCATTATCACGGCATGCGAACGCGGCCATGATGTGGCAGATGAATTCGGTCTTAAATTCATCAATCATCCTTTGACTCCTGATGATTACCGCGACCGGTTGACTCCCATGTTGCGTAAGGGCGACTTCCTGCTGAATTTATCGGTGGATGTGTCGTCCATTGCCTTGGTCGAGCTTTGTCGCGATGTCGGCGCATTGTATCTCGATACCTGTATCGAGCCCTGGGCTGGCGGTTATACCGACCCCGGCCTTTCCCCGTCTCTTCGTTCGAATTATGCTCTGCGAGAGCAGATGCTGGCCTTGCGTGTCGAAGGTCTTGCTCCGACCGCCATGGTGACGCATGGGGCTAATCCGGGGTTGGTTTCTCATTTCGTCAAACAGGCTCTGCTGAACATCGCGAATGATAGCGGTCTGACCGAAGATGCTCCTAAAAGCCGTCAGGGCTGGGCCGAGCTTGCCGCCAGGCTGGGGGTGAAGGTTATTCACGTCGCCGAACGCGACACCCAGGTGGGGGCGACCCCCAAGGCGGTCGGAGAGTTCGTCAATACCTGGTCTATCGACGGCTTTGTCGGCGAAGGATGCCAACCGGCCGAACTCGCCTGGGGCAGCCATGAAAAGGAACTGCCGCCCGAAGGACGTCGGCATGGTTTCGGCTCTGGCAGCGCCATCTATCTGATGCGGCCCGGTGCCAGCCAGCGGGTTCGGACCTGGACTCCCAAGGAAGGTCCGTTCCACGGCTTCCTCATCACTCACAGCGAATCCATTTCCATTGCCGACTATTTCACGGTCAAGGCCGATGATGTGGTTACGTATCGCCCGACGGTGCATTACGCCTATCATCCTTGCGATGACGCAGTGGTCTCTTTGCATGAGCTTGCGGGGAAGAACTGGCAGATGCAGCCCAATCAGCGTTTGATGATGGGGGAAATCGTCAGTGGAATTGATGAGCTGGGCGTCTTGCTGGCGGGCCATGCCAAGGGGGCTTATTGGTTCGGCTCTCAGCTGTCCATTGCCGAAGCGCGGGAATTGGCGCCTCATAACAGCGCCACCAGCTTGCAGGTGACATCGACCATCGTCGCTGGAATCATCTGGGCGCTGGAGAATCCCAATCTCGGCGTGGTAGAGCCTGACGAAGTTGATTTCCAACGCATCTTGGAAATCGCTCGGCCTTATCTGGGGCCGGTGGTCGGTGTTTATACCGACTGGACTCCGTTGGATGGGCGCGGAGATCTGTTCCCCGAGGATGTGGATAAATCTGATCCCTGGCAGTTCAAGAATGTCCGGGTGATCTGAATCTTCAGTGCAAGATATAGTCCGAAAGGCTTATTTGCAGGTGAAGTAACTTTCGTTGCGACGGGTCTTCTCGCATTGAGCTGCGGGAAGGCCCTGGTCGACGAGGTCTTGGGTCTCTTCCAGGCAACGCGCATAGGGGGCATCGTCCGAAGGTTGGGTGACCGACGTAACCGCAATGGGGGCGTATCCATTGGGGCAGGTTCGTCTGGCGGCAAAGCGGCAGGTTTCAGCCCAACGCAGGGTGTTGTCGCAATTTACAAAGTAGTAGGTGCTACCGTCAGCCTTATGGAATTTGGTCACTTCCGCACAGGCACCCAGCGCCAGAACCATGGACACGACAGCCATCACTTTCATGGAATTACCTCAACGACGCGTTTGGGCCAAAATCTAGGTAGCAAGGCCAGAATAGTGGCTGCCCTCTCCGAAGGAAATCCCTCATTCGCGGCTTCTTGATGAGGGCAATCTAGACTATGGTATTGGGTGAGATGCTAAAAAGAGTTGCATCGAGCCGAACCTTCGATAGAATGATCGAAACCATCCAGGTCGTTCGGGAGTTATATCTTGGTTAAGAAAAACGTGTCGACGCGTGGCCGTCTTGAGAGCGGCGCCCCAAACCCCGTTGATGTGCATGTGGGCGCACGGATGCGACTCCGCCGCACTCTGCTTGGCATGAGTCAGGAGAAATTGGGTGAGGCCATCGGCCTGACCTTCCAGCAGGTCCAGAAATATGAGCGTGGCGCTAATCGTATCGGTGCTTCGCGCCTGTTCGATCTGTCGCGTGTTCTTGATGTTCCTGTCTCGTATTTCTTCGACGATATGTCGGACAATACTCAGAACCAGAGCCCGGTGAATATCATTAAAGGGTCGTGCGGTCTGTCGGAAGAGCCCGCAACCTTCGAGGCCGATCCCATGACCAAGCGCGAGACGCTTGAACTGGTTCGCGCTTATTACAACATCAGCGATCCTCAGGTTCGCAAGCGGGTTTACGAACTGGCCAAGGCTTTGGCGGCGGTTAACGTCGCCGAGTAGTTCTTGATTCAAGGTCTATTGAGCGGTCAGAGGCAACTCTGGCCGCTTTTTTTATTTTAGATGATGGAGAGCAGTTTTCTATCCATCAGCGAGATCAGGTCTGCGGCGGCCATGGGGCGGGCTACCAGGAAACCTTGGATCTGGTCGCATCCCCTTTGGTGCATGAACATGGCTTGGGCGACGGTCTCCACCCCTTCGGCCACGGCTTTCAATTTCAGCGAATGGGCCAGATTGATGATGGTTCCGACAATTTCGGCGGCGTCTTCGTCATGGGGAAGATCCTTGACGAAGCTGCGGTCGATCTTCAAGGCATCAAGAGGCATGCGGCTGAGATAGCTGAGACTGGAATAACCGGTTCCAAAATCATCCACCGAGATTCGCACACCGATGGCCCGGAGGTCGCGCAATATGCCAGCGACTTCATCCACGCGCTGCATCAGCAAGGATTCGGTAATCTCCAGCTCCAGGTTGCCTGGTTCCAGCCCGCTGGCGGCAAGGGTTTCAGCCACTAGCTCGGCGACATCGCAATCGCGGAACTGACGTGGTGAGACATTGACCGAGATACAGAGCGGCGGCAAACCGTTACGCCGCCATTCCATGGCCTGGCGACAGGCTTCGCGCAAGACCCATGCGCCGATATCGGAAATCAGTCCCAGGCTTTCGGCCATGGGGATGAAATCAGCAGGGTTGATGGCTCCAAGCTGGGGGTGCTGCCAGCGGATCAAGGCCTCGACTCCGGTCAGCTGGCCGGTTTCCATATCCACCTTGCCTTGATAGAGTAGGCGGAATTCAGAGCGCTCCAAGGCTTGTCGCAACCCGGCTTCCAGGGACAGCAGTTCCATGGAGCGGGCATTCATGGCCGGGGCATAGAGCTGAAAGATGTTCCGACCGCCATCCTTGGCTCGATACATGGCGCTTTCAGCGCATTGGATCAGGCTTTCGATATCGCCGCCATCCTCGGGGAAAATGGCGATTCCCACGCTGGCGGTCACGAACAGCTCGCGCCCATTCACCAAGAAGGGGGCGCGGACCATGGAGATGGCCCGTTCGGCAAAGGTGGCGACGGAATCAATATCGTTGATCTGGGGCAAGATCATGGTGAAATCATCACCGCCGATGCGCGCTACGGTGTCACCTTCGCGGACGCAAGCCTTCAACCGGTTGGCCACTTCCACCAGGACGGAATCGCCCGCGCGATGGCCAAGGCTGTCGTTGATGCGCTTGAACAAATCCAGGTCGAAGGTCAGCAGGGCCACTTTCTCACCCATACGGCGGGAATTGGCCAGGGTGACTCCAAGCCGGTCCATGAACAGACGCCGGTTCGGCAATCCGGTCAGGGGATCGAAATAGGCGGGATTGGATTGGAGGTCATCGGCCGAGATCTTCTCGGCGTCAATTCGTGCCGAAGCCAGCGAGACTCCCATGCGGGTCAGGCTGTCGATCTGCTCGATGAAGTCCAGATTCTGATAAATGCGGCAGAACAGTTCTTCGGGAATGAACGGCTTGTTGATGAAGTCGCTGGCCCCGCCCTTCATGAAGCGGGCCGAGAGTATATTGTTGCCATAGGCTGATACGCCGATGATGACCATCTTGTCACGGGGATGGGTTTTACGGATCAGCTCGGTCAGTTGGCAGCCATCCATCCCCTCCATGTGATAATCGACCATGGCCAGTCGGATATCGGGATTGGCGGCGATGACCTTCAGCGCCTCTTCCCCGCTGGAGGCTTCGAGGATGGTAAAGTTATGCGCGCTCAGCAGTCGGGAAAAAGCGAAGCGCGACGTCTTGGAATCATCAACCACCAGAACGCGGATCGTGGCGTTGGTCGCCAGTCGGCGCAGCATGGACAAGACGTGGTCCATATTGCCCGGATTACTCTTGGTGACGTAATCCACCACATTTTTGGATAGAACCAGTTCACGGAGTTCGTCGTTGAATGAGCCGGTGAAGACAATGGCTGGAATTTTGTAAGCGGCAACGTCGTCGATAACCTCGCCTTCATTGCTGTCGGGGAGGTGAAGGTCCACCAGGGCGGCGAAGAACTTTCCCTCATGCTCTTTCAGGGCGGCCTTTGCCTCGGCCCGGCTGGCGGCAAGGATGATGGGATAGCCAAGCCGCTCCTCGATGGCCTTACGAATGACCGAAGCGAAGAACTTGCTGTCCTCCACCACGAGAACTTTCATCATGAATGGCTCCCCGAAAGCCTTTTTCGCATATACCGCGTGCATATGTCATTCGCTTCGTAAGCTATACCCAAGTCGGTGCTTATTCAAATCCATCCGATGCAGGGCAATCGGGTGAAGGAGAATGTTCCGGCAAACACGGTCGTCATTCCCGCGAAAGCGGGAATCCACGCTGCCACAGGCACGTTTTTCGGCCATGCATTTCCTCTGCTCCAACCGTGGACCCCCGCTTTCGCGAGGGTGACGAGAAATATAGAGGATGATATCCCTTCACCCGATTGCCCTGCCATCCGATGGGGATGGTCTTGTCATCCTTTGTTCCTGCGGTCATGCTTGTCTATCTCATAACCGAGCGGGTGCCATGGAATCCTCCTCTGACTTTCCCGAAATGATGGACACCCATCAGGTGGCCCAATATCTGAGAGTGAAGGAGCGCAAGGTCTATGAGTTGCTCAAGGACCGGCGCATTCCTTGTACTCGGGTTACTGGAAAATGGCTGTTTCCCAAGGTCGAGATTGATGCCTGGCTAAAGCGCAACAGCGCTTCGACCGGCAGCACCGCGAAATCCGGCGCCGCATCCATGGTGGTGGCGGGAAGTCACGATCCCCTGCTTGAGTGGGCTTTACGGGAAGTGGGCGGCGGGCTTGCCGTGATGCCGGGCAGTTCATCGGATGGCTTGGCGAGAATTGCCGTAGGCGAGGCTGCTCTGGCGGGTATTCATCTCCTCGATCTGGAAAGCGGCGATTATAATGTGCCGCAAATCCGCCATGCTATGTCGGATCGCAATGTGGTGCTGATTGAATGGGCATGGCGTCGTCAGGGACTGGTGGTGGCCACCGGCAATCCGTTGGCGATCTCGACCATGGCCGACCTCGCCCGAACCAAGGCGCGGGTGGTGCTGCGTCAAGATGGTGCGGGAAGCAGGGTTCTGTTCGAACGTTTGCTGACCGAATCGGGCTTGTCCGAGGCGAATATCATCACGGTAGCGGCTCCGGTCCGCAGTGAAACCGATGTGGGACTGGCGATTCTAGAGGGAATCGCTGATGTGGGACTGGCTGTGGCTTCGGTTGCTCAAAGTCTGCGGCTGGGCTTTGTTCCTTTGTGTCGGGAGCGCTTTGACCTTGCCATCGACCGCCGGGCTTATTTCGAGCCTCCGGTTCAAGCTCTGCTGGCTTTTGCCCGGACACCGGAATTCGCCGCCCGTGCGGAAGCCTTGGGGGGCTATGACATCGCTGGTCTTGGCTTTATCCGATGGAATGCGCCTTGAGTTTAAAGATGTATCGTTATGGAACATTGAAACGATAGGAACCGGTTTGCTGTCCGTGTAAGCTTTTGGCGGGCAGGAAGAGGCAGGAGATGTGCCTTGGTGATTAAGGCTTGGACAGGGAATTGGCAGCCTCCTCTGGGAAGAGGGGGCTGAATGCCGTTCCCAATGCAATCAGCGGGTCGCGTGTCTGCCGAGGATTATGGGCTTGGCGGAGTATTGTCGAGAAATATCCGGGGGATCGTCTTTCGGTATTCTGCGGTGGCGGTTGTGGCCTGGACCCTTTTGCTGGGGGCATCGCTGTGGTGGAACATCGACCAGCAGGCGACCATCGCCTTTGACATGGCGTTGAATACGGCACGATCCGCCTTCGATAAGGATGTGGCCTATCGGGCCTGGGCATCGGATCATGGCGGCGTGTATGTGGAGCCGACCGAAAAGACCCCGCCCAGCCCCTGGATGGCCCACCTTCCTGATCGTGATGTGGTGACATCCGATGGCCGCCAACTGACCTTGATGAATCCGGCCTATATGCTGCGCGAGATGATGCAAGATTACGGCGAGCTTTATGGCATCAAGGGG
>JAYTWE010000538.1:0-2829 GCA_043744055.1 Magnetospirillum sp. | reverse complement strand
CTCGAAGATCAGGGCGGCGTCCAGACGTGATAGCTGCGATCCGCCCACGTCTTCACGCACATAGATTCCGGCGAAGCCTAACTCGGCCGCCTGGCGCAGCGTATCTTCGGGAAAGGTGGAATCCTCGTCCCAGCGGGCGGCATGAGGAGCCATCTCGCCCTCGGCGAAATCTTGCGCCGCACGACGAAAAGCTTCCTGGTCGGAGCTTAAGCCGAAATTCATCTGACATTCGTCCCTGATGCCGGACTCTTGCGGTCCGTATGCTTACCGAAAAGCGTACCGGTCTTGGCGACCGATGGCTATGGAATTAACACATAGGATGTGATTGGTCCATATCCTGTATACGCAAAACATACAATTTGTATCCGAAGCGGGAGATGGGCTTAGACAACCTCCCGCCCCCATGTATATTGATACTGTGGGAATGTGGGTATGGATGGCGGCATGAGCGAGAACAAGCGGCCGGCGACCAGGGCGGACGAGATCCGCCAAGTCATCGAGAAGGATATTTTCCAGGGCATTCTCCGGCCGGGTACCCGTCTGGATGAAGAAAGCCTGGCCAGTCGATTCGGCCTGTCGCGCACCCCGGTGCGTGAAGCCATTCTGCAACTGGTTTATTCCGGTCTGGTGGTGAAAAAGCCCCGTCAGGGTGCCGTGGTGGCTCCCTTGGATTTGCACCGTATGGTTCAGATGTTCGAGGTTATGAGCGAGGTTGAGGGGCTTTGCGCCCGCTATGCCGCGCGGCGCATGTCACCGGACGAGAAGTCTCGGCTGGCCGAGCTGCATGACCGCGCCGCTGGCATGTGCAAGGCTCGCGATCTGGATGAATATTACGCCATCAACCGTGCTTTCCATGATGCCATCTATGACGGCAGCCATAACGAGGTGCTGAAAGAGATGGCGCGCTCGCTGTTTGCCCGTCTGGCGCCCTATCGCCGCTATCAGCTTAATCACCCCCAGCGGGTGGAGGGCAGTTTTGCCGAGCATGGCGAGGTGATCGCCGCCATTGCCGCTGCCGATCCCGAAGGGGCTCAAGCCGCCATGCGCAAGCACGTCACCATCCAAGCCGACATTTTCGCCGAGTTCGTGTCCATAATGTCGTAGCATTGTATCCAGAAAAGGCTATTTCTGGATACAATGCTCTGGCGCGGTGGCTTTGGGTGTGATATCGCCTGGAAATAACGCAATCCATCGGGAGAAGCCGCATGTTGGACAATCTGTTCGAGCTGTTCCGCTCGCGCTTTCCCGCTGACCGGTCCAAGCCCTTCATGGATGTGCCCGATGGTCCGACCATCAGCTATGGCGATCTGGAGGCTTTGTCTGCCCGTATCGCCAATCTGCTGGTGGAGGTTGGCGCCAAGCCCGGCGACCGGGTGGCAGTCCAGGTGGATAAGTCGCCGGAAGCGGTGGCGTTGTATCTGGGCTGTGTCCGCGCCGGGGTGATCTTGTTGCCGCTCAACACGGCCTATCAGTCGGACGAGCTGGAATACTTCCTCTCCGATGCGGCTCCGACCGTTGTGGTGTGCCAGCCGCATCGTCAGGCGGAGTTGGAAACCCTGGTGGTCAAAGCTGGTATCACGGCTGCGGTCCTGACCCTGGGTGCCTCCCGCGATGGAACTCTGCCGCAACGCGCCAAGGCTCAATCCGCTCATTTCACGACCGTCCAGCGCGGCGGTGATGACATCGCCGCCATTTTGTATTCCTCGGGCACCACCGGGCGTCCCAAGGGCGCCATGATGAGTCACACCAATCTGGCCAGCAATGCGCTGACTCTGCACAA
Source organism: Magnetospirillum sp. (assembly GCA_043744055.1). Taxonomy (GTDB): domain Bacteria; phylum Pseudomonadota; class Alphaproteobacteria; order Rhodospirillales; family Magnetospirillaceae; genus Phaeospirillum. The sequence goes on along the minus strand of JAYTWE010000538.1, from coordinate 1,049 downwards.
GTTGTGGGGCTTCCAGCCTGATGACGTGCTGCTGCATTGTCTGCCCATCTTTCATACCCATGGCCTGTTCGTCGCCATCAACTGCGTGCTGTTGAGCGGCGGTTCCATGATCTTCTGTCCCAAATTCGACGCTGAACAGGCGATCGGGCTGTTGGGTCGCGCCACGGTGTTCATGGGGGTTCCCACCTTCTATACCCGTCTGGTGGTCAGCCCCAATCTGACGCCCCAGGCCTGTGCTCATATGCGGCTGTTCATCTCGGGCTCGGCTCCGCTGCTGGAAGAGACCTTCAACGCGTTTCAGGCGAAGACCGGCTTCACCATTTTGGAACGCTATGGCATGACCGAAGGTGGCATGTTCACCTCCAATCCCCTAGACGGCGACCGCCGGGCGGGGACGGTGGGCTTTGCCCTGCCCGATGTGGAGCTGCGCATCACCGGTGAGGATGGCCGGGTCCTGTCCCAGGGCGAGATCGGCATCATCGAGGTCAAGGGGCCGAACATCTTCAAGGGCTATTGGAATATGCCGGAGAAGACCAAGACCGAGTTCACCGAGGACGGCTTCTTTAAAAGCGGCGATGTGGGCGTGGTGGACGAGCGAGGTTATGTCTCCATCGTCGGCCGTGCCAAGGATCTCATCATCTCGGGCGGCTATAACGTCTACCCTAAGGAGGTGGAGGATTCCATCGACCGCATGGACGGTGTGGTGGAATCCGCCGTAATCGGCATGCCGCACCCGGATTTCGGCGAAGCGGGTCTCGCCCTGATCGTGACCCCCGCCGATACGCGTCTCACTCCCGATGGAGTCATCGCCGATCTGCGCGGGCGGCTGGCCAATTACAAGGTGCCGAAGCAAGTGGTGCTGGTGCGCGAACTGCCGCGCAACGCCATGGGAAAGGTGCAAAAGAACGTGCTGCGCGAGACCTATGCCGAGATGTGGAAGGCCAATCTTGGAGCGTAGCGATTAGAGTGCGTTGACATTCAGGTTATGGAGGCCTTTTTCCCCTCCCCTCGGCTTGCCGGGGGGAGGCCGGGAGGGGGGCTCTGGCCGA
>JAYTWE010000537.1:0-8990 GCA_043744055.1 Magnetospirillum sp. | reverse complement strand
ATGATGATATGCTCCGGCGGCTCGGCCCGATCCAGCAAAGCCTGAATGGTGGGTAGAAATTCATCGGCCACGGTGCAGCACAGACAACCATTGGCCAATTCGATGATGTCGTTCTCGCGGCACCCGGCCACGCCGCACGCGGCCAACAAATCGCCGTCCACACCCAGATCGCCGAATTCATTAATAATCAGGGCAATACGGCGGCCTTGGTTATTGGCCATCAGATGGCGGATCAAGGTGGTCTTCCCCGCTCCCAGGAAACCGGTGATGACGGTAGTGGGAATTTTACGCATTACGATTGGTCCTTAAGAATAAGCGGCAAACCGGCGGCGACAAAGACGACACGGCGGCAAATGGCGGCGACCCGCTGATTGACCCGGCCCTGATGATCACGGAATTCCCGCGCCATGCGGTTATCGGGCACCAGCCCCATCCCCACTTCGTTGGAGACCAACACCACCGTCCCGGCAGGTTGAGCCAAAACATCGCAGAGCTGAGTCAGGGCTGTTTCCACGTCCCGCCCGGCATGCATCAGATTAGAAATCCACAGGGTCAGGCAATCCACCAGAACCGGCCGGTCGAGCCGCAGCACATTTTCCAGCGCGGCGGCCAGGTCCAGCGGCTCTTCCAGAGTGCTCCAATTCGAGCCACGACGACGGCGATGATGGTCGATACGCTCGGCCATCTCGCCATCCAGAGCCTGACCCGTGGCCAGATAGAGCGATGGCCGCCCTTCCAGCAAAGCCTCGGCATAAGCGGATTTGCCGGACCGGGCGCCGCCCAACACCAGAACACTCGAAACCATCGGGCTCACCGGGGCGGATTTCCAACTCGTTTCGATTGCGACACATACTCGGCCAACTGCTCGACCTCGGCCTCTTTCAGGGTCCGCACATTGGCGACCATCAAACGGGCGCGACGGGTAGAACGGACCTCGTCCCGGATCGCCTTGATCTGAGCCATGACATAATCCTTCCGCTGCCCCGCCAGGACCGGATAATCGGCCAGGGGCTTGGCCCCGTTGGCGCCATGACAGCCGATACAGCCATGTTCGTCGAATAATTCCTCACCCTTGACAGCCTTGGGCACATCCCCCGCCACACTTTCAGCGGGAGCCTGAGCCGCCAGCCAGTCGGCGATGACCTTACGCTCCTCGACAGCAACTTTCTCAATGAAAGACTTCATGGGTTTGACTGGCGGAGATGACCGGGTGCCATCGGCGATCTCGGTCATCTGACGCAGCAGATACGCCGCATTCTGCCCGGCCAGATGAGGCGTCGCGGCAATGGCCTTGCGGCCATCGGCGCCATGACAGGTGGAACACCCCTTGGCAGCGTAAAGCGCCTTACCGTCAGAAGCCTGCGCCGCCCCAGCGCCAAGCAGTACCGCCACGGCGGCAACAAAGAATACCTTGCTCATTGCATCCACTCCTGACGGCCCGGCACGCCACAGGCCGGACAGCAAACCGAATACGTGGCGGATTTCCCATCACAAGAGCCACAAATCCAAGCCGGTTCCGGTTTCACGTCACCAGCTTTGGCCAACCAAGCGAGAGCCGCCGCCTCATCCTTCTTCTCGTCACGTTCCAGGCGGGCCAACAGAGTCAGAACCTTCAGGGTCGGACGCTGATCATAGGCCCTTTCCAGATGAGTCCGGGCTTGCCCCCACAACTTGGCGGCCAAAGCGGCCTCGGCCAAGGCGAAATGTCCGTCGGGGGATTGCGAATTAATCTCGACCAGACGCTGCATCCGCTTCACCCGATCCAGCGGCGAATCCGTCGCTCCCAGCGCCGCCCATTGGCGAGTCAAATCGGGATGCGGCACAATGGCGAAGGCGGATTGGAGCAAAGATTCCGCCTTGCGCTCCTTACCCTTACGGCCATAAAGAGACGCCGCCAGGACCACCGCCGGAATAAAGCCCGGATCACGGTCGCGGGATTCCAAAGCCAGAGTCAGGGCATGGTTGGAATCCCCCGACTGCTCGGCGGCTTCGGCGCGGGCAAACAGAACCAGAGCACGGCGGCGGTCCAGCTGATCGCCGCTCAAAGAGGAATGACGCCGCGCCGATGACAGGGTCAGTTCAGCTTCGGCCAGCTGCCCGGCCTCCATCTGAAGATCGAACAAAGTTGCGGCCAATCCATCGGCCCCCGGCTGTAATGCAAAGGCCCGCACCGCATTGTCGCGGGCGGTCTCACGATCACCTTGCTTCAACGCCAGATCGGACAGGCCCTTGAAGCCGAGATAGGCGGTCTCGGCCCGCTCGGTCATGCTTTGATAGCTGACGCGCAACTCGTCGGCATCGCCGATCATCTGCGCCGCCTGGATCGTCAACAAGCCGGTAACCGAGGAATCCCCCAGCAGCTTGTCAGCTTTCTTGGCCAGCCGGGCGGCTTGACGGGAATTCCCCGCCGCCACCGCCGCCAAACCATCGGACAGGGCCACATAGCCCTTGCGCGTGCGCTTGATCCGACGGGAGTCGAAGAAACGCCCAGGAGCACCGAACACCAGCCGAATCAGGCGCCCCACCAGGGACAACAGCACCATCAAGACCACCAACGCCGCCAGCAGAACCGGCACCGAGGTATCCAGGCGCCAGCCTTGCCAGCGAATCATCACTTCGCCAGGACGATCAGCCAGCCAGACCGCGCCAGTCACCACCAGGGCGGTCACCAGCAAGAAAGCAAGGAGCCGCCTCATGGCTTCACCCCCGCCAAGGCCAGGACCTGAGCTGTCAGCTCGGAAACAGCCTTATCGGCAACCAGCCGGGCTTTAACCTCGGCAAGCCACGGTGCGGCGACTTCTGCCGGGCCAGAGCCTAAAGCATCAAGCTCCATGACAGCGGCAGCCAGATCGGCGCGGTTCAACGCTGCCTGAGCCCGACCGACCAAGGCGGCGGCGTTAACACCAGCAGCGGTTCCGTCTTCACGCCGAATGGTGACCAGACTCAGCACCTTGTCGGTCACCATTCGACGCCAGCCCTCGCCCTCGGGAAGAATCTCCGCCCGAATAATCCGAGGAGCCAGAGTCTCGAACCGATCACGCAAGGTCGCGCGGGTACTGATCCCGCTGGCTGCTTTATCCTTCAATGCCTCCAAAGCCTTGGTCAAAGCGGCATCCTCACCGGACAGCACCTTGACGGTGCGCAGCTCGGCGTCAAAGCCCATGCCCAGATTAACCGCTTCGCGCAATTGCCCCACCGCCAACAGCAAGACAGCCGCCGAGGACCGCTTGGCCTGAAGCTCGCGCAACGCCGCCTCGGCCTGTTCCACCCGATCGGCCAACCGCAGCAAGGTGGCGGCATCGGCGGCGGTCTTCTTGACCTCTGCAACTTGTTTTGATAACGATTCGACATCAGCGGCGAGATGAGCCGGAGCGGCGGGCTGGGCCTTCAAGGCCTGTTCCAGCGCCAGAAGGCGGGGCTCGGAAGCACCCCCTCCGGCCTGAGGCGGGCGAGCCTCCAATTGGGCCAGACGATCCGTCGCGGCTGATAGTTCCGCCCGCAGATCCTCCAACTCGAACCCGCCTTGCGGCACCATCATCCCAATCTGCTCGCGCCAGAGCGGGAAACTGGCCACAGCCGCCGCTCCCAGCAAAAGCAGCAGTAAAACAGAAACGATGCGCCGTGATGCAGACCGGCTGGGCTCGGACCGTTCGGGAATAAGCAATTCGGGACTCTGATCGGTGGACTCTGGCGTCATGAAAGGAATCCCCGTGTAATGTCGTCATCGAGAACCGCAAGCAATGCGGCTTGAGTGGGTTCAGCCGCCTGAAGCACCGCCGCCCAAGACAGCGGGGCCAGTTGGGCCGAAACATTGGCGGACAGGCCATAAGCCCGGATCCGAACCGTCTTTTCCCCCAGCCCGGCCAAGTGAACCAGCCTAACAAAGGTAGCCGCGGTGCGGGGAGAGAAAAACAACGCCAAATGGATGATGTCACGTTGCAGAGCCGAAACCAGTTCGGGCGAAAGCTCCGTGGCGGTCACCGCCTGATACAGAACCTGACGACGGACCTGGAAGCCCAGCACCCCCAACCGGCCCGCCAGATCACCAGCATTGACGGTTCCTGCGGCGTGGAGAAGCACGCCCTTGGCGGGATCAACCCTCTCGGCCACCAGTTGAGCCAGAGTGTCCACATCGCCCTGAGCGCTTTCCACCTGTTCATAACCCAGATCACGGGCCATCTGAGCCGAGGCATCGCCCACGGCCCAGACGGGTAAACGGCGGTCGGAATATAAACGGGCCAGGGCACGAATCCCGTTGGCGCTGGTGACCAAGATGCCTTGGGCATCCGAATCATCCACCGTGGCTCCCAGAACCGGTGCGATATCAAGCAGGGGCTCGATCATCACGTCCAGGCCGCGCTCGGCCAAGGCCAAGGCCACCGCCTCGGAATCTTCCCTGGGACGGGTGACCAGGGCCAGCATGGGTCTAATGCTTTATCGGATCAAAGAAACCCGGCCCGGCCTTCCCCGCCAATTCCTCGGCGGCATCGGTTCCCATGGCATGGGCATCGGCTCGTTTGCCGGATCGGCTGGTCTCGTGAATGATCTTCCCGTCGGGGCTGATAATCAGACCCCGAAACCATAGAGTATCACCATCCAGCTCGGCCAAGGCCGCGATGGGTGTGCGGCATGATCCATCGAGACGAGTCAGAAAAGCCCGCTCGGCAATAACCCTGATCTGGGACTCGGCACAGTTCAGAGCCGCCAGATAGCGCTGAGAAACCGCATCATCGCTGCGGCACGTGATGCCGATAGCCCCTTGCGCCACCGCCGGCAACATCTCGGTCACATCTAAGGCCGCCGTCACATGCTGGGCCAAGCCCAGGCGGCGCAGACCGGCCATGGCCAGCAGAGTGGCGTCCACCACGCCCTCCTCCAGCTTGCGCAGCCGGGTCTGGACATTGCCGCGAAAATTCACCAGCTTCAGGTCTGGGCGCTTGTGCAAAATCTGAGCGGCCCGGCGCAGACTGGCGCTGCCGATCACCGCCCCTTGGGGCAAATCGGCCAAGGACTTGGCCTTTGGACTGATAAAGGCGTCGCGCACGTCCTCGCGTGGGAGAATGCAAGGAAGCGCAATCCCATCGGGTAACTGGGTCGGGACATCCTTCATGGAATGAACCGCCAGATGGATACGGCCCGACAGCATGGCCTCGTCCAATTCCTTGGTGAACAGGCCCTTACCCCCGATCTCGGCCAACGGTCGATCTTGGATCAGATCGCCGGTGGTCTTGATGATCTCGATCTCGATGGCTCCGTCTATGCCAAGTTCGGGCCAGGCGGCGGCCAGACGGTCGCGAGTCTCGTGGGTCTGGGCCAGCGCCAAAGGCGAGCCACGGGTTCCGATTCGGAGTATGGGATGTTTTGCGGTCATGGTCTGGCTGTTGTAGTAAGTCATGAGCCGCTCTGCAAAGAGATTTGCATGTGATTTTGCTGACAGATGCGTCAAAGGGCGATTGAAGGACTGAAAATGCTTGTTCTGGGTATCGAAAGCAGTTGTGACGAAACAGCCGCCGCCGTGGTGAACGACCAGCGCGAAATCCTGGGCGAGGTGGTTTTGTCGCAATTGGAGGAACATCGCCCCTTCGGCGGCATCGTGCCGGAAATCGCGGCACGCTCCCATCTTCAGCATATGGACCGGCTGGTGGCCGAAGCCATGATGCGCGCCAGTTGCAGCTTTTCCGACCTGGACGCCATCGCCGCCACCGGCGGGCCGGGCCTGATCGGCGGCGTCATCGTCGGAATCATGACCGGAAAGGCCCTGGCTTTGGCCTCCAACAAACCCTTCCTGGCCGTCAACCACCTGGAAGGCCACGCCCTGACCGCGCGGCTCACCCATGGCATTAACTTCCCTTATCTGCTGCTGCTGGCCTCGGGTGGGCATTGCCAGCTGCTGGTGGTGGAAGGTGTCGGCCAATACACCCGACTGGGCACCACCATCGACGATGCGGCGGGCGAGGCCTTCGACAAAGTGGCCAAGATGACCGGACTCGGTTATCCCGGCGGCCCAGCGGTGGAAAAAGCCGCCGCCCAGGGCGACCCTCTCCGCTTTACTCTGCCGCGCCCCATGAAGGGCAAGCCCGGCTGCGACTTCAGCTTTTCCGGCCTGAAGAACGCGGTGCGGCTGCTGATCGAACGCCAGCCCAAACCATTAAGCAGCCAAGATTCCGCCGATATCTGCGCCGCCTTCCAATTGGCGGTGGCCGAATCCGTGGCGGATCGGACCAAACGCGCCATCACGGAGTTCAAGACCCGCTGGCCTGATGGCCGTCATCTGGTGGTCGCAGGCGGAGTCGCCGCCAATACCGCGCTGCGCACGACATTGATTCGAATCAGCAATGAAACCGGTCTGGAGTTCCTGGCTCCACCGCTCCGACTGTGCACCGACAATGCCGCCATGATCGCCTGGGCCGGGCTGGAGCGGTTTCGCCTCGGCCTGATCGACGGACTGGATTTCGCTCCCCGGCCACGCTGGCCGCTGGACCCCAATGCCAAAAAGGTCGGATTCGCGGGGGTGAAAGCATGAGCGAGAGCTTAGGGGACGACGACGACGACGCGGAAGCCCAAGCTCTACCGCCCGGCACCAAGAACTATATCCGGCCCCAAGGGTTCCAGGCCATGAAGGACGAATTGACCCAGCTGTTACGGGTCGAGCGTCCCAAAGTGGTCGAGGTGGTATCTTGGGCGGCGGGCAATGGCGACCGCTCTGAAAACGGTGATTATCTCTATGGCAAGAAGCGGCTGCGCGAGATCGACCGCCGCATCCGCTTTCTCAACAAACGGGTGGAATCGGCTCATGTGGTGGACCCCACCCAGCAAAAGAACCGCGATCAGGTGTTTTTCGGGGCCACTGTCACCTATGCCAATCCGCGTGATGAAGAGATCACCATCACCATCGTCGGCATTGACGAGGCCAATTTGGAATTGGGCCTGATTAGCTGGATCTCGCCAGTGGCCCGTGCCTTGCTGAAAGCCGCCGAGGGTGACACGGTCAATGTGCGCACCCCCACCGGACCCGAAATGATCGAAATCATCACCATAACTTATCAAGTCTGACCACCGGTCGTCTCGCTCGGCCAGCCTCGTCATGATATGGTCGCCGCCTTGGATTTTCTGTTCACCGGCTTTTGAGTATGGAAGGACCCCTGTCATGAAGATCGGAATCGTCGGTTGCGCCGGACGCATGGGACGGATGCTGATTGAAGCGGTTCTTGATGCCGAAGGATGCTCCCTGACAGGAGGCACCGAACGGTTGGCCAGCGATGCCCTGGACCGTGACATGGGCGAGATGGTGGGGCGCGACCATATAGGCGCACCGGTGGAATCCGACGCCAAGGCCCTGTTCAAGCGATGCGACGCCATCATCGACTTCACCGCGCCCTCGGCCACCTTGGTCCATGCCGCCCTGGCCGCCGAACTGGGCAAGGTCCTGGTGGTGGGAACCACCGGTATGAGCCCCGAGGACGAGGCTGAACTGCGCAAAGCCGGAGAACGGGCCGCCATCGTCTACGCGCCCAATTTCAGTGTCGGGGTCAATCTGCTGATGGCGCTGACCGAGCGGGCCGCCGCCATTCTGGCCGATGATTACGATATCGAGATCGTGGAAATGCATCACCACCACAAGGTGGATGCCCCCAGTGGCACCGCCCTGGGACTGGGCCGGGCCGCCGCCAAGGGCCGCGACGTGGCCTTGGACAAAGTCTGGTGCAAAAGCCGCGACGGCCATACCGGGGCACGGCCCAAAGGCGAGATCGGCTTCGCCACCCTGCGCGGCGGCGATGTGGTGGGTGACCACACTGTCATGTTCGCCGCCGAGGGCGAGCGGGTGGAACTAACCCACAAGGCCTCATCCCGCGCTGTCTTCGCCAAGGGCGCGGTGCGAGCCGCCCTCTGGGCCAAGGGCCAAAAGCCTGGCCTTTATTCCATGCGTGATGTGTTGGGATTGTAAGGCCTGGGCTTTAGGGCGCGCTGATATTCAGATTATAAAAGCCCCCTCCCCAACCCTCCCCCAGCAAAGCTGGGGGAGGGTTGGGGGAGAAACTCAGGCATTGGTGTCCAGATTAACGCCGGCGGTCTTGGGACCGCCCCTGGATACACCGACCAAGGCAGGACGCAGCAAACGATCATGCAAGGTGTAACCCGCCTGCATGACCAGAACCACCGTCCCTTCCGGCTGGGTGGCGTCTTCCATTTCCATCATGGCCTGATGCAGATTGGGGTCGAAACGCTCGCCCTGGGCCGCGATCAAACGGATACCAAAACGTTCCATGGTGGCCAGCAATTCACGCTCGGTCATCTCGACGCCGACCGTCAAAGTATTGACGCCTTCATTGGCCTCGCGGGTTCCCGGCGGCACCGCGTCCAGGGCACGGCGCAAATTATCAGCCACCGCCAACACATCCTTGGCGAAATTGGCGACGGCGTATTTGCCGCGATCCTCGGCTTGCTGTTCCAGGCGGCGACGGGTGTTCTCGGTGTCGGCCTTGGCGTAGAGCACATCATTCTTCAGCTTGGCCAGCTCGGCTTCCAGCTCGGCAAGGCGCTCTGCGGTCGGAGCAGCCGGGGCTTCGGCCGAAGCCGGAGTCTCAGTGGCGGCAACTTCGGGAGCCGGAACGGAATCTACGGGCTGTTCGCTGGTCTGGTCCTGGGTCATGGGTTTGCCTTAAGTCCTCAAGGTTGTCCGATAAGCTTGCCGATCACCTTAGCGGTGTAATCGACCATGGGGATAATGCGAGCGTAATTAATGCGTTGGGGACCGATCACGCCGATAGCGCCGACAATCCGCTCGCGGGCGTCGCGATAGGGCGCCACGATCATGGAACAGCCGGTCGCGCCAAACAGCTCGCTCTCGGCTCCGATGAAGATCTGCACGCCATCAGCGGTCTGGGTCAAATCCACCAGCCGAAGGAACTGTTCCGAAGTTTCCAGCGCTTCAAACAAGATACGGATGCGCTCCAGATCCTCCACAGCGGTCACGTCTTCCAAAAGATGCG
>JAYTWE010000536.1:0-15346 GCA_043744055.1 Magnetospirillum sp. | reverse complement strand
CGATCACCCATATGACCACCGCCATGAGCGCCATGGCCGATGGCAATCTTACCATCTCGATTCCCGCCACGGACAATACGGACGAAATCGGCGCCATGGCACGGGCCATGGTGGTGTTCAAGGACGGTCTGATCCGCGCCAACCAGTTGGCCGAGGAGCAAAGGGGAGAACAGACGGCCCGCGAAGCCCGCGCCCGGACCATCGAAGCCTTGACGAAGGAATTCGACCACCATTCCTCCAAAGTGCTTCAAGCCGTCACGCAAGCATCAACCCAGTTGCAGACGACCGCCCAGGCCATGTCGGCCACGGCGGCGCAGACCAATCAGCGGGTGGCCAGCGTCTCCATCGCCACCGAGGAAGCATCGGTCAGCGTCCAGACCGTAGCCAGCGCCGCCGAGCAGCTATCGGCGTCCAGCCTTGAGATCGGCCGTCAGGTGGAACAGTCGAGCCGGGTGTCGCAATCCGCCTCGGACGAAGCCAACCGAACCAGCGCCACCGTACAAGGGCTTGCCGAAAGCTCGGCCAAGATCGGGGCCGTGGTCAATCTCATCAACGACATCGCATCGCAAACCAATCTCCTGGCCCTCAACGCCACCATCGAGGCTGCCCGTGCCGGTGACGCCGGCAAGGGCTTCGCCGTGGTCGCCAACGAGGTCAAGCACCTCGCCAATCAGACCGCGCGCGCCACCGAGGAAATCAGCTCCCAGATCGGAGCAGTCCAAGCGGCGACCATGGAAGCTGTCTCCGCCATCTCAGGCATCGTCGGGCGGATCGAGGAAATCAACCAGATCGCCACCGCCATCTCGTCCGCGGTGGAAGAGCAATCCGCCGCCACGGCCGAAATCGCCCGCAATGTCCAAAGGACCGCCGAAGGCACACGACAGATCTCGACCAATATCCTGGGGGTAACCCAAGCAGCAGAAGAAACCGGCAGTGCCGCCGGTCAGGTGCTGGCCTCCGCCCATTCCCTGGCGAGGGAAGCCGATGACCTGAAATCCGTGGTGGGGACATTCCTGAATGGGGTACGGACGGCATAACGCAAATCCGGCCCTCTGCCCTGACGGTCTCAGCGACGAGCCCATCCGAAACTATTAGTTGCCCACGGGAAGGCATTGCCTATTTGTCTTTGGTATTATTCTTGTTATCGTTCTCCAGCCTGGAATTGGTCTGATAAGGCAGGGGGAGAATGGGAATGTTGAAGCCACGTCTTGGATTGCAGGTCAGCATCGTACTGATTATCGCATTCGTGGTTGCCTGCCTGACCATCGCCACGGCGACCAGCATCTATTTCGCCAGCACCCAAGCCGCCAAAGAGGGTGCACAGCGCCTGTTTTCCCAAGTTACCGCCCGCGTTTCCGATCGGGTGGATGGCCAGATCAACGATCTGCTCAACCTTGCCGGACTGGGCGCGGTGCAGCCGGTGACGGCGCAGCCCATTCGCGGCGATGCCATCGGACATGGCCTGATTCCCTTCATGATCCGTGCGCTGGAGCAAAATCCCGGCTTGTATTCCACCTATGTGGGCCATGCCGACGGGCACTTCCTGCAAATCATCGCCACCCGCGACGACAAGCGTATTCGCGACGCTCATAAGGCCCCGGACGGCAGCCGGTTCATCTTGCGTGCCATCGCCATGGGCGATGATGCCATCCGGCGAGAGACCTGGACCTTCCTCGGCGATGCCATGACGGTCATGGATGGCGCCGTCATCAAGGACAATGCGGCCTATGACCCCCGGCAACGGCCATGGTACGGCGCGGCCATGGCCAATACGGACAGCACTCTGTCGGATGCTTATGTCTTCAGCTCGCTGCAAGAGCCCGGCCTGACGGCCTCTCGTCAGTTACCGGGAGGCGTTGGCGTGTTCGGCGTCGATGTCACTCTGCGCGGCCTATCGGACTTCGTCGGCCATCAGCAGGTCTCGCCCCTGGGCGGCATCGTGCTGACCGACCAAAAGCATCGTATCCTCGCCATTTCCCCCACCCTGCGGCGTCAAATTGGCCGGGAGATCGGGCCTTTGGCTGCATTGGCCGAGATCGACAGCCCCATGTTGCGGGTCTTGTCCTCGGCCAAGTCGGGAGAGGCCGCAATGCTGGCCGAAACCGGACAAGATGGTGAGGCGCTGATCCAGACCACGGACTGGCAGGACCGCAACGGCCAAGCTATTTCCATTGGAATTATCTCGCCGTTTGCCGACTTCACCGGCCCCATCGAAGAAATGCAGCGCCGCATCTTGAAGGTTGCCGCGCTGGTTCTGCTGGTGGTGGTGCCACTGTCCACCCTGTTCGCCCGCAATATCGCGAAGTCTGTCCGCCATCTGGTGGCCGAGGCCGAGCGTGTGCGGCATTTCGACTTCGATGGCGCCGTCCCGCAAGGGGGCTTCATCAAGGAATTCCACGATCTGTCCGAGGCCTTCGGCCTGATGAAGGGGACCATCGCTGGCCGCTCTTTCGAACTGGCAGCGGCGCAAAAACGGCTGGAGCGACTGGTGGATCTGGGCATCGCCCTGTCATCGGAACGCGATTCGGGCAAACTGATGGATATGATCTTGCTCGGCGCCAAGGAACTGACCAATGCCGATGGCGGAACCCTCTATATTCGTGACGAGAATGAATTACGCTTCCAGATCATCCGCAACGACACGCTGAACATCAAGATGGGCGGCGAGGGTGAACCCCCACCCTCCTTGCCGCCGGTTGCCCTGATTGATGCCGAAGGCGGCGCCAACCACAAGAACGTGGTCAGCCATGCCGTGCATGAACAGCTGACCATCAATATCCCCGACGCCTATGACGAAAGCCGGTTCGATTTCTCTGGCACCAAGGCTTTTGACCAGAAGACCGGCTATCACTCCACCTCGTTCCTGACCGTGCCGCTGAAGCCGCGCGGCGGCGACGTGATCGGGGCTGTCCAGCTGATTAACGCCCGCTCCGAGAATGGAGGCGAGATTGTCCCATTCTCGCCTCAGATCCAGCGCTTCGTCGAAGCCCTGGCGGCCCAGGCGGCCACCGCCCTTTACAACCGCGAGCTTCTCGACGCCCAGGAACGGCTGATGGACGCCATGATTAAGATCATCGCGGGCGCCATCGACGCCAAAAGCCCCTATACCGGCGGCCATTGCGAACGCGTCCCCGAACTGTCGCTGATGCTGGCGGAAGAAGCGTGCAAGATTACCGAAGGCCCCTTAGCCGATTTCGCCTTCCATACGCCGGAAGAGTGGCGGGAATTCAAGATCGGGGCCTGGCTGCACGATTGCGGCAAGGTCACCACCCCGGAATACGTGGTCGATAAATCCACCAAGCTGGAAACCATCTATAACCGCGTCCACGAGGTTCGCACCCGCTTCGAAGTGCTGCTGCGCGATGCCCGGATCGAAATGCTGGAAGCCGTCGCCACAGGCATGCCTCAACCGGAAGCGGAAAGCCGCTTTGAAGCCGCCAAGACCGAATTGGTGGACGATTACGCCTTCATCGCCGAGTGCAATCTGGGCGGTGAATTCATGGCCCCCGAACGGGTCGAACGCCTGAAGGTCATCGCGACCCGGACCTGGATGCGCTGCTTCGACGACCGGCTGGGCCTGTCCCACGATGAACTGCGCCGCTATGAAGGCGAGCCCCCGACCCTCCCGGTGGCGGAGAACCTCTTAGCCGACAAGGCGCATCACATCATTCCACGCCCCGACAATTCAGCCCTGTTCGATCCAGCCTATGGCTTCAAGACCAAGATTCCGGCCAACCTTTACAATTTCGGCGAGCTCTACAATCTTGCCATCGGTCGCGGCACCCTGACCGAGGAAGAGCGCTTCAAGATCAACGAGCATATTATCCAGACCATCATCATGCTCAAACACATGCCCTTCCCCAAGCAACTCTCCCGCGTGGTGGAATACGCCGGTGCTCACCACGAAACCCTGCTGGGAACCGGATATCCCCGCCAGTTGAATGCCGAAGAACTCTCCATCCCGGCCCGGATCACCGCCATCGCCGATATTTTCGAGGCCCTGACCGCCTCGGATCGTCCGTATAAGAAGCCGAAGACCTTGTCGGAATGCGTCAAGATTCTCAGCTTCTTCAAGAAGGACAAGCATATCGACCCGGACCTGTTCGACCTGTTCCTCACCTCTGGGGTCTATCGGCAATACGCCGAGCGCTTCTTACGGCCGGAGCAGATCGACGAGGTCGATATCGCAAAATATGTGGCGGCTTAAACCGCAGCAGGAAGGGTAAAGGAGAAGACCGAGCCTTCCCCTGGCGTGGAGCTGACCCAAATCCGCCCGCCATGGCGCTCGACGATCTTCTTGCAAATGGCAAGACCGATCCCGGTACCGTCATATTCCTCACGATTATGAAGCCGCTGGAAAATACGGAAAATCCGCTCGAAATATTCCTCTTGTATGCCGATGCCGTTATCTGCGATTTGAAACTCCCAATCCGAATCACGACGCAGGATATGGACCTTGATCTGAGGTCGCCGGTTCTTGGACCGATACTTCAAGGCATTGCCGATAAGGTTCTGGAACAACTGGGATATCTGATCCGCATCTCCCATCACCATGGGCGGCGGGTCCATAGCATCGACCATCACCAGCCCTCCGGCCTCGGTTATGGCAGGGTCCAAATTCCGCAGAGTCAGGGTGATGACGGGAAGCGCCGACATCGCCACGATGGGGGCTCCCTTCCGCTCAATCCGCGACAACTCCAAAAGATCCAGAACCAGCCGGTCCATGCGCTGGGCGCCGTCGCGGGCAAAGCGAAGGAAATCCAGACCGTCTTGATCCAAGAGCCCGCCATAGCGACGTTCCAACAGCGATAGATAGCTGCTGATCATTCGCAAAGGCTCTCTCAGATCATGGCTGGCCACATAGGCGAACTGTTCCAATTCCGCATTGGATCGTTCCACCTCACCCACATATTCAATGATCTTGGCCTCGGCCAGCTTCTGGTCGGTAATATCGCGGGAATAGACCGCCAGATTGGTGGCAAAGCCTTCGGGAGCCGGAACCGGGTATATGCTGTTGTAGAGGTACAAATCCCCCCGGCGATCATAAGTGTGGATCGCCACTCCACTCTCCAGAACATCCCGTGTCGCTTGGCGGCGTTCCTGCGCCACATCGGGCGGGAACAAATCCCACAGACAAGTTCCCGCCAATTGATCGGCGGTCTTGCCGAAGCGGCCAGCCATAACTTCATTGACCGCAAGCAGGATTCCATCTCCCCGCAACAGCATGATGGCGTCGGTGGAGGCGTTGAGCAGAGCTCGGATCAAAGACCGGCTTTCTTGCAGGTTCATTTCGGCGCGCTTGCGTTCTTCGATCAGACGCACCACGCCCTCGGTGCCAGCTCGGTCCCCGTGGTCGTCTTGATAAAAGCGGGCGCTGATGGAAAACCACAGCGGCTTGCCGGATTTATGGCGCAGACAAATTTCAAAGTCGGTGATCGAGCCCTCTCCCGCCGACATGGCGGCCAGCATGGCCTCGCGTTCCCCCGGATTCACATGAAGCGTTTCCGTCTTCGTTCCCAGCAGTTCCTCCACCGTATAGCCAAGCACGATCTCGACGGACCGAGACAGCATCAACAGGCGGCCATCGGCATCGGTGCGGTAGAAGACATCCGTCATATTGTCGAGAATGGCCCGCAGATCGGCCGTGGCCCGCACTTGCTCGGTGATATCCACCGTGGTGGCGATGATGCCCGCCACATTGCCCTCTGCATCCCGATAACAGGCCTTATCGGTGACCGCTCGGCGTTCGGCCCCATCAGCCCGAATCAGATTGGTCTCGTAAGTGATGGAACGCTGCTCGGTCAGAACCTTGCGATCAGCCTCCATATAGGCGCTGGCGAGATCGGGGCGAAACATATCCATGGCCGTCCTGCCGACCAGATCCGCTTTCGAGATGCCGAAAAAAGCTTCATAGGCCTTGTTGCACGTCACAAAAGCACCGTTGCGATCACGGGCGAAAACCGGGATGGGAAGGGTGTCGAACAAAGCATCTTGGAAGGCCAACTGAGTCTTTATCATTTGACGAGCGACGGCGTGTTCCTCGATCTGCTGCTCCAGGGCATGGGTCTTTTCAGCTACCATGGCTTGAAGGCGCAAGAGGTTCTTCTCGGTATCCAATCGCAAAACCCCAATGGCGATCAGCACATTACCCAACCCGGATGCCGCAAAATAGATCGCCTGAACTCCAATCAATCCGGCGAAACTATGGATGGGGCTTTCGGCGAATAAGGACCCAAGGCTCCGCAGAACCAGCAAGACGGCCCAAACCCAAGCAACCGCCTCCAACAAAAGCTCCCCCTGGGAAGCCCTCGTGCTCCGACCGCGATGAAGAAGCAAAGCGGCATGAACAAAGACCGGCACCCGCAGCAGGGATATCACCGCGATCCGGGCGTTGATGTTGTCGTCCACGTAGAAATAAAAGGAATAGCCCACCAGATAGGCCAGAATCATCGCCGTATAGAAAGCGGACGTCAGCCGCCGCCCGGCCAACAGGCAAACCCCGGCATGAAAGGCCAGGGCTGATCCCATCACAAGCAGGTTGCCGCCAAGAACGGCAAGCCAGGGCGGCAAGCCTCCCCTGAACAGGATGGCGATAACGCCGATCCCATAACCAAGCGCGGATAGACAAAAGAACATCCAGGGGCGCCGGCTCCGGGCTTGCCCCCCATAACCCGCAATGATCAACGCCGCCGCCAGGGAAACAATGGCGGCAGAGAAGCCCATGGTGCCGACATCGAGTCTCAGCATCTCAGCCCCCACTCCCCTCTGTTCGGATGTGGTGTATTAACGGTAAGTTGAAATATGACCTTCGTCTAGTGCTTCTGATAAAACACGCAATTTGAAGCTGAAGATCGGCTTCGCCACCAAAGCCAGGGCAATCGGGTGAAGGAGATTGTCCCCATAAATATGATCGTCATTCCCGCGAAAGCGGGAATCCATGCTGCAACCAGCTTGATTCTGGGCCGGACGCACCCTTTGCTCCAACCATAGATCCCCGCTTTCGCGGGGATGACGAGAAATGAGAAGGAATATTACCCTTCACCCGATTGCTTCGTCACCGAAGCCTGATGCAATTTCCGCCACCCGTCGTACACTGGAGGCAGGAGAGTCACTGTTGGGAGGCAGGCTCCGTGCTGGTTGTCACTCAACCCGATGTCCAAAGCGTCAGCCTGTGCGCCGCCGATATGATCGCCGGGCTCATAAGACGCAATCCCCAAGCCGTCATCGGCCTTGCCGCCGGAGCCACGCCGCTGGGACTGTATGACGAGTTGGTCCGCCGTCATCATGACGAGGGACTGGACTTCTCCCAGCTTACCGTTTTCGGCCTGGATGAATATCTTGGCATTGCCCCCGACCACCCCGCCTCTTGCGGTCATGCCATACGCAGCCGCTTGATCGAGCGGGTCAATCTTGCCCCCAGCCAAGTCCATCTGATGGATGGCCGACCGAGCGGCGATCTTTCCGGCTATTGCACCCGATACGAAGAGAAAATCACCAAAGCCGGGGGGCTGGACCTCCAAATCCTCGGCCTGGGGATCAACGGTCACGTGGGCTTCAACGAACCCGGCAGCAGCCTGGGCGGGCGAACCGGGCCGGTCATTCTGAGCACAAGCACCCGGACCACCAACCGCCCCGCCTTCCCTCCTCATGAAGACGTCCCCAAGGCCGCCATCACCATGGGAATCGCGACCATCTTGGCGGCGCGGTGCGTTCTTCTGTTAGCCACCGGCACAGCCAAGGCCGAGGCTGTCGCCAAAATGGTAGAGGGGCCGCTGACCGCCATGGTTCCGGCCTCGGCGCTGCAACTGCATCCCGACGCCGTCATCTTGCTCGATGCAGCAGCGGCAGGGCGCTTACTCCGACAGGAAGAATATGATTTCGAGGTGGCGGCGCGGCAGGACCTCGGAGCATTCTTAGCCTAATACCAAATTGGGAGGTTCAGACCATGGCAAACGTCACCAAGATCGCTTTCCTCGGCGCGGGAAGCATGTCGTTCGGGCTGTCCACCTTCCGCGACATGTTCTCGTCCAACACCTTGGCCGGAAGCACCCTGACCCTGGTGGATCACAACCCCGAAGCCCTGGCCCGTATGACCGCCCTGGCCGAACGCATGAACCGTGACGGCAATGCCGGAATGATTATCGAAAGCACCACTGACCGCCGGGCCGCCTTCACGGGCGCCAGCTTCGTCATCAATTCGGTGGCTATCGACCGCACCCGGCTGTGGAAGCAAGATTTCGAGATTCCCAAGAAGCACGGCATCCGCCACACCTTGGGCGAAAATGGCGGGCCGGGCGGTCTGTTCTTCACGCTGCGCACCCTGCCGCTGATTTTCGACATCGTGCGCGACATGGAAGAGCTGTGCCCCAACGCTCTGTTCCTCAACTTCTCCAATCCCGAAAGCCGCATCGTGCTGGCGGTGGCGAAATACACCAAAATCAAGGTCTTGGGCCTGTGCCACGGCATCTTCATGGCGCGGGGCGAAATCTGCCACATGCTGGGCGAGTCCTGGCACGATCTGGAATGCTGGGGCATCGGCCTCAACCATTTCCAATGGCTGCTTCAGGTCCGCAACCGCTGGACCGGCGAAGACCTTTACCCCCGACTGCGCGAGGCCGATAAAAGCTTTGACCCCGCCTTTGCGCCACTGACCCGCAAGCTGCTGCGCGTCTATGGCCTGTGGCCCACCTGTAGCGACGATCATCTGGGGGAATACCTGTCCTTCGGCTGGGAGGCGGGAGAACAAGGCTATGACTTCGAAGCCGATGCCCGAGGCCGCGCAGAGCTGAAGCGCGACATCGAAGCCGTGCTGGCTGGAGGCCCGCTGCCGACGGAATGGCGGCAATCGGTGGGCGAGCGCACCAATGTGGTGGTGGACGGAATCATCAACAACCGTCACCATTATCTGGAATCGGCGGTGGTTCTGAACAACGGCGTGATCCCCAATCTGCCGCCCGATCTGGCGGTGGAGGTCCCCGCCACCGTGGATGCCGCCGGAGTTCATCCGGTCTCGCTCGGCCCCCTGCCCGATCCCATTCAGAAACTAGCCCTGATGCAAGCGGGAGTACAGCAACTGGCGGTGGAGGCCGCCGTTCACGCCTCCAAGGAGATGGCGCTACAGGCCTTACTGGCCGATCCGGTGACCAATTCCTCGGATGCCGCCGTCAAGCTGCTGGACGAACTGTGGGAGATCAACAAACCCTATATCCGTAAGTGCATCTGAGCGCGGAGCGTTTTATAACCTCGCCATGATTCATATGGACACCCTCACGCCCATGGAGGCCGCCAGCGAACTGAAGCGCCTCGCCGTTGAGATTGCGCGGCTGGACCACGCCTATCATGTGGAGTCCGCTCCGCTGGCGACGGATGCCGAATACGATGCGCTGATCCGGCTCAACGCCGCCATCGAGGCCAAGTTCCCTGATCTCATCCGCCCCGACAGCCCGTCGAAGCGAGTGGGAGGCCGACCGGCCGAAGGATTCGGCCAGATCCGTCATCTGGTCCCCATGCTGTCCCTGGACAACGCCTTTGCACCGGAAGACGTGGCCGAGTTCGACGCCAAGGTCCGCCGGTTCCTGGGACTGGCCGAGGACGCTCCCCTGGCCTATACCGCCGAGCCCAAGATCGACGGGCTGTCCATCAATCTGCGCTACGAACAGGGAAAGCTGGTCCAAGCCGCCACCCGAGGCGACGGCGCCGAGGGCGAGGACGTCACCGCCAATATTCTGACCCTGCCCGAAGCCGAGCTTCCCCGCCAGCTGGGGCAAGACGCCCCCGCCCTGATCGAAATCCGGGGGGAGGTCTATATGTCCAAGGCCGACTTCCTGGCCCTGAACGCCCGGCAGGAAACGGCGGGCGACAAGGCCTTCGCCAATCCGCGCAACGCCGCCGCCGGGTCCTTGCGTCAGCTCGATCCCAAAGTCACCGCAGCCCGGAAGCTGTCTTTGTTCGCCTATGCCATGGGCGAGGCCTCGACCCTTCCCGCCGCCAGCCATTGGGCCTATCTGGAGCGGTTGAAGTCCTGGGGCTTCCAAGTCAATCCCAAGGCGCGCCCGTGCCAGTCGGTGGATGAGCTTCTGGCCTTCTTCACCGAGATGGGCGAGGCCCGCGCCCTGCTGGATTACGATATCGACGGTATCGTCTACAAAGTGGACGATCTGGAACTACAACGCCGCCTTGGCATGGTCAGCCGCTCGCCCCGCTGGGCCATCGCCCATAAGTTCCCCGCCGAACAGGCCGTCACCATCTTGGAAGCCATCGAGATTCAAGTGGGCCGCACCGGAGCCTTGACCCCGGTGGCCCGCCTGATTCCGGTCAATGTGGGCGGCGTGGTGGTCTCCAACGCCACCCTTCACAATGAAGACGAGATCGCCCGCAAGGGCGTGCGCGTCGGCGACACCGTCATCGTCCAACGGGCGGGCGACGTCATCCCCCAGATCGTCGGCGTGGTGGAGACCAAGCCGCGTGGAGCCAGGGACTTCGCCTATCCCCAGACCTGCCCGGTCTGCGGCGCCATGGCTATCCGGCCCGAGGGCGAGGTGATCCGCCGCTGCACCGGCGGCCTGACCTGCGCCGCCCAGGCCAAGGAGCGGCTGAAACACTTCGTCTCACGCAATGCCTTCGATATGGAAGGTCTTGGCGACAAGAACATCGAATTCCTGTGGGACAAGGAACTGGTCCGCAGCCCCGCCGACATCTTCCTACTGCAAGAGGTGGATGCGCGAAACCTGACCCGGCTGGAGAACTACGAGGGCTGGGGCAAGCGCTCGGTGGAGAAGCTGTGGGACTCCATCCGCAGCCGCGCCACCATGGGGCTGGAACGCTTTATCTTCGCGCTGGGTATCCGTCAGGTGGGCGAGGTCACCGCCAAACGGCTGGCGCGCCATTACGGCAGCCTGCACCACTGGCGCGATTCCATGCAGAGCGGCAGTGAAGAAGCTTTGGCCGAACTGACCTCCATCGAAGATATCGGCCCCATTGTCGCCAAAGACGTTTTGGACTTCTTTCGCGAATCCCACAATGTCGAGGCGCTGGACGCGCTGGTGAAAGCCATGCTCGCCCTGGGCGGTCGCATCGAGGATGCCAAACAGGTGGAAGCCTCCTCGTCTCCAGTGGCGGGCAAGGCGGTGGTGTTCACCGGAACCCTGGTCACCATGACGCGACCCGAAGCCAAGGCCCGTGCCGAGGCCTTGGGAGCCAAGGTGGTTGGCAGCGTCTCCAAGAAGACCGATTATGTGGTGGTTGGAGCCGATGCGGGCTCCAAGGCGGCCGATGCCGCCAAGCTGGGAGTCGCCACCTTGACCGAACAGGAATGGCTGACTCTCATTGGGGAGTAGTTGCCATGGCAATCGGATGAAGCCCGCTTTAGCGGGCGCCTGGGCCATTGCGGCCCCGCGAAGCGAGCCTGAAGCGGAGCGAAAGGCACAGAGCGGAGCGTAGCCAAGCCACCGGAGGGGGCGCCCGGCGAATGAGGGGCAGAAACAAGAAGGACAATCGGCTTCCTCCGATTGTCCTGGAGTAGTTGCCCATTGGGCCGCTCTCCCGTATAGGGTTGATCCATGGCGAGTGAGGAAGAAGACAAAAAGGCGGAACGACTGCGACGAGCCCGCGATCTGGCGGCGGCACGCGGCTTCGGCCCGTCTGCGGCTACATCGGGTCAAGCCCCGGCCAAGGCTCCACCTGCAATCCCCACCATACCGCCTCAGTCCTATGGTGCCCGAACAGAACCACCGTCGGACAAGGTCGGATTTTTTGATCTTCTCGTCGGGTTGTTCAAGCCCAAACCAGCTCAGCCGCCGGTGACAGCCCAACCAGCCCCCGGTGTGGAGCACCCCTCGTTCACCATCATCGTCGCCGCCCTGGCCGGTGATGCCGATGGCTCCGCCGCCGCCTATCTCAATCAGGCCCTGGCTGCCCGCCCCTCCTTGAAGACCAAGGCATTGGGCAAAGTCTTCGTGTTGGATAATCTGGAAGACCCGTCCCTGGTCTCGTCCGTGGTGCTCAACACCCGTCACGCCGTGGCCGAGGAGGACGGCGATCTGCTGGTCTGGGGCGATTTCAGCAAGGATGGCTATCGTCTGCGCTTGGCCACCGCCACCGCCGATGACGAGCGCGCCGCCGCCTTCGGCCCCGCCACCCGTGTCGAACTGCCCAAGGACTTCGCCGAACCCGCCAGCAACTTGTTGTTCGCCGCCGTGCTTGCCGCCATTGATCCCGCTACCGAGGCTCAAAAAGCCGCAATCCGCCGCCTTCTCCCCCCCGCCGCCATAGCCGCCGAGGCTCTGGCCGCCCGGCCCCCGGTCCAGTTGACCATGACGCAACAGCGTGCAGTCCAGCTGGTGTTCGGCCATGTGGCCACCGCCGCCGCCATTGCCAGCCTGGGTGATGAGGCCAAGGCCTGGTTCGACAAGGCCGTCAATTTCTATCGCCAAGCCCAACGCCGCCTGAATCGCACCGATCCCGGCTGGGAAGCGGGGCTGCTGCACAAACATGTGGCCGCCGCCATCGCCGCCAAGGCCGAACGGCAGAAGGAACCTGCCCCGCTGTGGGAAGAGGCCATCACCGAATGGCGTTCAGCGGTGGAAAACCTCCCCCGCGCCCTGATGCCCCAGGAATGGGCCTCGGCCCAGGTGAAGCTGGGGGGCGCGCTCTATCGCCTCGACCTGCTGACCGGCCAGACCGAATTATTGCGCGAAGCCCTCCAGGCGCTCCAAGCCACACTGCAAGTCTATTCCCGTACCGAGACGCCCCAGCGTTGGGCCGAGATCATGAACACCATCGCCCAGGTGTTAGAGGTCTATGGCGACCAGATCAAGAATACCGAGGTG
This sequence comes from Magnetospirillum sp., assembly GCA_043744055.1. Lineage (GTDB taxonomy): Bacteria > Pseudomonadota > Alphaproteobacteria > Rhodospirillales > Magnetospirillaceae > Phaeospirillum. The sequence goes on along the minus strand of JAYTWE010000536.1, from coordinate 2,519 downwards.
CTGCAACGCGCCGTGGATGCATGCCGTTCCGTGCTGGAGATCCGCACCCGTGACCGCACGCCGCTGGCTTGGGCGGCAACCCAGAACACCTTGGGCTCGGCCCTGTTCATGCTGGACCGCCACAGCAATGGCGGCGGCCATCTGACCGAGGCGGAAGTCGCCCTCAGCGGAGCCCTGGAAGTCTTCCAAGCCTACAGCGCCAAGGGACCGGCCAAGGTCGCGGCCAAAAATCTCAGCCATGTGCGCAAGATGATCGAGACCCGGAAAAGTCACCAGGGCGTCGATCCTCATTGGCTCGACGACCCCAGTGACAAACGGCGTTAAAGATAGACTGTATACTCAGTTCGCGTGAAAACCCGAAATACCGAAGGGCTCTGCCCTTCACCCGCAAGGGACTGCTCGCAACGCTCGTCCTTCGGACCGCCTAGCGGCGTCGTTTGCCTCGATGAGGCAGCACCGGTCCCTTGACCCCATTCCTATTAATCCAGTGGGATCAAAGGGCCTTGGCCCTTTGCGGGTTTGGGCGGAGCCCATATTCTTTCCCGAGGAACTCTCGGATTCTCAAAGCGACGGAGTATATTAAGTTTTACACCCCGTTCGCCAAGGCGGCTTCAACCGCCAGATCACGCGCCTCGCGATCCAACCCGACCATCCGTAAAAATGTCACGACGCGGTTCAGCGTATCGGGATCGGCCTTATCCAAACCAGCCTCACCCAACACCGCCAAGGCCAGAAGGACCGTTTCGCCCAGACGGACACCCTCGGCGGCAGAGCGCAGCATGGCCTTCAAAGCGGGACGAGCCCCCGAAGCCGAAGCCGGATGCGCCCCATGCGGGACAGCCAGCCACTCAGCATTGGGAACCTTTTCCCCCACCGCTTGAAGCAGATCGAACGCGACCAGGGCACGACGCTCGGCCTGTTCCGCCGTCACGTCCCGAGCGGACAACCAGGCATTATAGGTTTCAACCGGCGTCGCCGCCGTATCACCCATGCGGTTCAGCCGGGCCAAGACCCACAGATCATCGGCCGCCTTCGCGGTCGAAGGATCGGACTTGGCCAAAGCCACCCAGGTCCCGGCGGTTTCCGGCCGTCCCGCCGCGTAAAGAGCGCGGGCAAGGACCGGAGCAAACGGAGCCAAATCGGGATTAGGCCTCAAATCGGCGATGATCGGAGCATAGAGACGGGCAGTTCCGGCCAAAGCCCCCCGATCGGCGGCAGCGGCCAGAATGCGCGACAGCAGATCGGCACGAATGCTCGGCGTCTGTTCTTGTTGAGCCGCACGCAGCAGCAAAACCCGAGACCGCGGAGTCTTATCACCCTGAGTTTGCGCCGCTTGCTGCTCGGCCGGAGTGAAGGTCACTGCGGCATAAATCTTACGCAAGGAATCAGGATCGAGAATCCCCATCGCCTCGGCCCGCTCCGCCGCCGGAATACGAATTTCCACCGGCAAGGTTGTGGACTCGGCAAGGGTGCGCAGCATGGCCGGATGCCCCGCATTGGCGGCGTCGGCCGGCAACGGCATCTTGGCGGCTTTAAAGGCGGCAAGATGCAGGGGAGTCGGATTGGGCAGCTTGTCCACCTTGGCGGGCGGCGTCCCGGCCATGGCCTCGGCGGCGGCGATGAAGGCGTGGTCCGCATCCTTACGCTCGCGCATCAGGTCGAGGACCATATTTCCTTCCAACACCTTGCCCGCCGACAACATGCAAAACACCTGCATGCGGGGATCGGCGGATGCGGCCAGGGTGGCCGATTCCGCACAAGCGGCCTTGGTGTCACCCGCCAACAAGAAGACATCGACCTTCAGGCGCGACAGTCCCGGCGAGGACAAAGCCGACGGCGCGGATTTCAGCAATCCGGCCAGCCCTTCGATTTCGCCCATGGCATACAAGCGCTCGGCGCGGAGTTCCAGGAGGGGAGGAACCTGCCCCTTGCCGCCATCCGGCGCGGCAGCCGCACTCAGCAGCAAACGCCGTTCCAACCCGCGCATGACCCTTGATCCGGGCGCGGCGGGAAGTTGAGGCAGGAGTTGACGAACCAGCACGGCCGAGGTTCCGTGCCACATGGCAGCCCCAAGACCGCCCTGCTTCTCGTCGAGAATGCCGATAGCCTCCAGATCGGGAGCCTTCAGCTCCTCCATCTGGAAATGGCTCTCCCCCACCGGACCCGGCTTCACCGGAACCGTGTCAAAAACCGGCGATGGAATCACCTTCAGCACATTGGGGGCAGGAGCCGGGGCCGTATCGGTCGCCGCAGAAGGCGGGCCAAGCGGCATGGGCTGCCCCATGGGCTGCTGGGCTTGGGCAAAACCACCCGCCATCAAGGCGGGCAGGACGACCCCAAGCGCCAGGGCCGCGAGACGATTAGCGCGGGAACTTGGCATCAGGCACCACCTTCTCGACCTTGGCCGAAGGCGGCGGCGGGTCCCAAGAGGAAAGAAACAAAGCGCCGCCGACAACGACGACCAACAAAGCGACAACCGAAATAACGGCGAATCTGGTCATGGGAACGGGAAAACCTTC
>JAYTWE010000535.1:0-4107 GCA_043744055.1 Magnetospirillum sp. | reverse complement strand
CTGGAATCGGTCCCCCAGGGCGATGGACATCACCACCTTGATCCCGACACCATCTTGTCGCGCTATTCCGGCGAGGCCGCATTGCGTGCCGCCGGGGCCGTGGTGGCGGCGGTGGATGCCGTAGCCGCCAATCAGGTCCGCAATTGTTTTTGCGCGGTCCGCCCACCGGGGCACCATGCCGAGCACGACGGCGCCATGGGGTTCTGCTTCTTCAGTAACGCCGCAATCGGCGCCCTGCATGCCCGCGATGTCCATGGTTATAAGCGCGTCGCCGTCGTGGATTTTGACGTCCATCATGGCAATGGCACTCAGCATATTCTTTGGGATGAGGAAGGCATGCTGTATGCCTCCACCCATCAAGAACACGCCTTCCCCAATACCGGATTCGCCGAAGAGACTGGCGGCAAAGGCATCATGGTCAATGTTCCGCTGCCGGCGGGCACCAATTCCATGGACTTCCGCGCCGCCTTCGCCGATATCCTGATTCCACGTCTAAGAGAATACGAGCCTGACTTCCTCATCATTTCCGCCGGGTTCGATGCCCATGCCGCCGACCCGCTGGCCCATCTGCGCCTGACCACTGCTGATTTCGGATGGATCACCCATCAGCTTCTCCAGGTTGCCGAGGAATTTGCCGGAAATCGCGTGGTCTCAGTGCTGGAGGGAGGCTATGACCTTCGGGCATTGGCGGCCAGCGCCCGCGAACATGTTCGTGCCCTGATGGGAATGTAAGCTCTTTGCTGAGACAAACCAGACGAAAGTGTGGATGGGCGCTTGCCATTGCGGCAACGCATCCGTAAACTTCCGCGCTTCGTCGAATTCCGACACCGTGACCGGAAAACTCATGGCAGAACTGCCGTCCGATATCGCCGCCTTGAGCTTCGAGGATGCCTTAGCTGAACTGGATCGCATCGTGCGCCAGCTTGAGGATGGACGCGGTAAGCTCGATGATGCCATCACCGCCTATGAGCGCGGCGCGCAGTTGAAAACTCACTGCGCCGCTAAACTTCAAGAAGCGCGGGCAAGGGTGGATCGCATCGTGTTGGGACCAGAAGGAAGCGTGGCGATTACCGCCTCAGAAGATAACGCATGACCACAATCGAGTGAAATCCTTGACCAATTCTCCGCTGACTCCCCGCCTCTCCGATGCCCTGACCGAAATCAGTCAGGCGGTTAACGCCGAACTGGACCGTTTGTTGCCCGTTTCCGACGGCCCCGACTCTCGCGTTCAAGAAGCCATGCGCTATTCCAGCCTGGACGGTGGCAAGCGGTTGCGCCCCTTCTTGGTGATGCAATCGGCCAGCCTGTTCAACGTGGCCGAAAGCGCCGCGATCCGAGTTGCCTGCGCCATCGAGATGATCCACTGCTACTCCCTGATCCATGACGATCTGCCCTGCATGGACAATGACGATCTACGTCGCGGGCGCCCCACCTGCCACAAGAAGTTCGATGAACCCACTGCCCTCTTGGCGGGCGATGCCCTGCTGACTAAGGCGTTCGAGGTTCTGGCCAATCCCGCCACCCATTCCGACCCGCTGGTTCGCTGCGAACTGGTGGCCGATCTGGCCCACGCATCCGGCGGCCAAGGCATGGTCGGCGGCCAGATGATCGACCTCCAGGCTCATACCCTGGACCTGGACGTGGCCGGAATTACCCGGTTGCAGCAGTTGAAGACCGGTCGTCTGTTCTCGTTCTCGTGCGAGGCTGGCGCCGTCATGGGCAAGGCCCATGGGGAGCTTCGGCTGGCTTTGCGCAATTACTCCCATGACCTCGGCTTGGCCTTCCAGATCGCCGATGACATTCTCGACGTGGAAGGCGACGTGGCCTTGGTGGGCAAAGCCCTTCAAAAAGACGCCGATGCCGGTAAGGCCACCTTCGTTTCCCTGCTGGGTCTTGAGCGTGCCCGCGCCCAAGCCGATATGTTGGCCGAGCAGGCCTGCCGCCACCTTGATCCCTTCGGCGAAAAGGCGGACCTGATGCGGGATGTTGCCCGCTATGTCGTCCAGCGCCGTTCGTGAGGCATTAGATTCCATGACCCGTCCCCCGTCCAAGCCTAAGGCTCCCCTGCTGGATCGCATTTCCAACCCAGCGGATTTTCGCAGCTTCTCCATTGAAGAACTTGAACAGCTGACCCACGAAGTGCGTCAGGCCATGATCCAGTCGGTATCCTTCACTGGCGGCCATCTTGGCGCCGGTCTTGGCGTTGCCGAACTGACCGTGGCTCTTCACCATGTGTTCGATACGCCGCGGGATCGACTGGTCTGGGATGTGGGCCATCAGGCCTATCCCCACAAGATTCTGACCGGCCGCAAGGACCGCATGATGACCATGCGCCAAGGCGAAGGCCTGTCCGGCTTTACCCGGCGTTCGGAAAGCGAATACGACCCCTTTGGCGCCGGGCACAGCTCCACCTCCATTTCCGCCAGCCTGGGCATGGCGGCGGGCCGCGATCTGAAGGGCGACGACTTCAACGTCATCGCCGTCATCGGTGACGGCGCCATGAGCGCCGGTCAGGCCTATGAGGCCATGAATAATGCCGGTGCGCTGGGCTCGCGCCTGGTCGTCATCCTCAACGATAACGACATGTCCATCGCCCCGCCGGTGGGGGCCATGAGCGCCTATCTGTCGCGGCTGCTGTCATCGCCGTCCTATCACTCCATCCGCCATCTGGCCAAGGATCTGGCCCACCTGCTGCCGCCGCCGCTGGAACGCGCCGTCGGTCGTGCCGAGGAATATGCCCGTGGCATGGTCTCGGGCGGGGGCACCTTGTTTGAGGAGATGGGCTTCTACTATGTCGGCCCCATCGACGGTCATAATTTCGAGCATCTGTTGCCGGTGCTGAAGAATGTCCGCGATTCCGATGACACCAAGCCGATTCTGATCCATGTGGTGACCAAGAAGGGTCACGGCTATCCACCAGCCGAAGCCGCCGCCGACAAGTATCATGGCGTCGGGCGTTTCGACGTGCTGACCGGTCAGTTGGATAAGCCCAAGGCCAATGCGCCAAGCTATACGTCCGTCTTCGCCAAGGCCCTGCTGGCCGAGGCCGAGCATGACGACCGCATCGTCGCCATCACCGCCGCTATGCCCGCCGGAACCGGCCTGGACAAGTTCGGGGACCGCTTCCCCGCCCGCTGCTTCGATGTGGGCATTGCCGAGCAGCACGCGGTCACCTTCTCCGCCGGTCTGGCCTGTGAAGGCTTCAAGCCGTTCTGCGCGATCTATTCCTCCTTCCTGCAACGCGCCTATGACCAGGTGCAGCATGACGTCAGTCTGCAAAAGCTGCCGGTTCGCTTCGCCATCGACCGCGCCGGTCTGGTGGGAGCCGACGGCGCCACCCATGCGGGCGCCTATGATATGGCCTTTCTTGGCTGTCTGCCCGAGATCGTCATCATGTGCCCGTCTGATGAAGCGGAACTGATGCATGCGGTTGCCACTGCCGTGACCATCGACGACCGCCCATCGGCCTTCCGCTATCCTCGCGGCGAAGGCGTTGGTGTTGAACTGCCCGAACGCGGCAGCGTCATGCCCATCGGCAAGGGCCGCATCATCCGTGAAGGCAGCCGTATCGCCATTCTATCCTTGGGCACGCGCCTTTCCGAATGCCTCAAGGCAGCTGATGAACTCGCGGCTCGGGGGCTTGCCCCGACCGTGGCCGATGCCCGCTTCATGAAGCCGTTGGATGAAGAGCTGATCTTGCGCTTGGCCCGTGACCACGAAGTTCTGTTGACGGTGGAAGAAGGCTCGGTGGGCGGCTTCGCTGGCCATGTTCTGCATCTGCTAGCCTCCAAAGGCGCCTTGGATCGTGGTCTGCGGGTCCGTCCGCTAGCCCTGCCCGATTACTATGTGGAGCATAATGCCCCCATGGTGCAGTACGAGAGTATCGGCCTCAACGCTTCTGGAATTCTGGCCACCGCGCTGGAAGCACTGGGCGAGACCCGGACGGCCGCTCTGGCTTAATCCCACTATGAAACGGGGTGGGTCCGTCCTGGACTCACCCCGTTTTCTTATGCTTAATCCCATGAATTAACACATCAGCACCTGTTATACGAATGCCCTCCCCGCCAATTGCAATGCGCGGGCTGTGCAAAGTTTGAAATATATTGA
>JAYTWE010000534.1:0-4014 GCA_043744055.1 Magnetospirillum sp. | reverse complement strand
ACCCGCTCGGCCGAGGACTGCATCCGTAACGCCAAGGGTGACCTGACCATCCGCACCGCATTGCTGGAAATGCGGTGGCTGTGGGGCGACCAAGCTCTCTTCAATGATTTATGGAAACGCTACTGCAACGAAATTATGTCGAATACGGCGGTGGAATTCGTTGAATCCAAGTTGGTGGAACGGGATTCCCGTCATGCCCAAATGGGCGATTCCCGCTATGTGCTTGAACCCAATGTCAAAGAGGGCAAAGGTGGGCTGCGCGATCTGCACACGCTGTATTGGATCGCCAAATACATGTACAGGATCAACGATATCGGCGAACTGGCCGATGCCGGGATTATCAGCCGACAAGCCGCTAAACGCTTCGTCAAAGCCCAGGCATTCCTATGGACGGTTCGCTGCCACCTCCATTACCTCACCGACCGTCCCGAGGACCGCCTGACCTTTGATGTACAACCGGAAATGGCGGTTCGTATGCGTTATTCCGATCGCGTTTGTTCACGCGGGGTCGAGCGCTTCATGAAACACTACTTCCTGATCGCCAAGGAAGTCGGTGACCTGACCCGATTGTTTTGTGCCTTAGCCGAAGAACAGCACAAGCGCAAGCCACGCCGACTTCAGTTGAGTCGCCTGTTCTCGCGCCCCACGGCAGTGGCAGGCTTTATCTTGGATAGCGGACGCCTGGATGTCTCTCGGGACGATCAGTTCGAAACCGATCCGGTTGCCATGATCCGCCTATTCCACACCGCATTGGAACACGATGTTGATATCCATCCCAAGGCGCTGGATCGGGTGCACCGCAGCCTGAAACGTATCGACGCTAAGCTGCGCACCGACCCGGAAGCGAACCGCCTGTTCGTCGAAATGCTGACATCGCGCAAGGACCCGGAAGTCGCCCTGCGCCATATGAACGAAGCTGGCGTTCTAGGGCGCTTCATTCCCGATTTCGGCCGCGTCGTGGCACAGATGCAATATGACATGTATCACGTCTTCACCGTGGATGAGCATACCGTCCAGGCCTTGGGCGTTCTGCACTCACTAGAGGCGGGGGAACTGACCGCGGAAGCCCCCACCTCGTCAGAAGTCATCCATCAGGTAACGTCTCGCCGGGCGCTTTACGTCGCCACCTTCATGCACGACATCGCCAAAGGCCGCAGTGGAGATCATTCCACCCTTGGCGCCGAAGTCACCATGAAGCTTGGACCGCGCCTGGGCCTGACCGATGAGGAAACGGAAACCAGCGCCTGGCTGGTGCGTGAACATCTGTCCATGAGCCGGATCGCCTTCAAGCGTGATATCGACGACCCAAAGACCATTCAAGATTTTGTTGCACTTGTGCAATCACCCGAACGGCTAAAACTTCTGCTGGCCCTTACGGTCGCCGATATCCGAGCGGTCGGCCCCACCGTATGGAACGCCTGGAAGGCGGGTCTTCTGCGCGAATTGTACCAGCGGGCCTTCGATGTCATGACCGGCGGATTGTCCAGCATCGCCCATTCCACCCGAGTCAAATCATCCCAGGCCAATCTGCGGGCCGAGCTGACCCGCCTGGGTTGGACAAGCGAGGAAATCGACACCCATCTGGTCCGGGGCTATCCCAGCTATTGGACCACCTATGATGCGCCGATCCATCTGCGACATGCCCGACTGGTCCGTGAAGCCGAAGCGGTGCGGGCTCCCCTTACTGTCGAACCTCGGGTCGACACCCAGCGTGCCGTTACGGAAATCACAGTCTATACGGGCGATCATCCCGGCCTGTTCTCTCAGATCGCCGGAGCCATGGCCATCTCTGGCGCCAATATCGTTGATGCCAAGATCATTACCCTGGCTAACGGAATGGCGTTGGATACCTTTTGTATTCAAGATTCCGACGGCGGCGCCTTCGACAGCCCCGCTAAACTGGCAAAGCTGGCGGCTTGTATCGAGCAGGTTCTTTCCGGCCGGATGCGACTGGATCGCGAACTCGCCAATCGTAAGAGCAAGCTACCGTCACGCGCTCATGTCTTCAAGGTCCCGCCCCGCGCCCTGGTGGATAACAAGCCTTCACGAGCGCACACGGTTATCGAAGTCAATGGCCGGGATCGACCGGGGTTGCTCTATGACATCACCAATGCCATGACCAATCTGGGCCTTCAGATTTCCTCGGCCCATATCTCCACCTATGGCGAACGAGTGGTGGACGTGTTCTATGTGAAGGATGTGTTTGGCCATAAGATCGAGCACGACCGCAAACTGGAACAGATCCGCGCCTCTTTACTTAAAGCCCTGGAAGACCCGGCAGCCGCAGCCAAAGCCGCGGAATAAAAAGGGTCAGGGGGCTCGACCAGCCAGCATGCGGGTGACGCCATGAGCCACTGCTTTGTGACAGTGAATGGCGAGTTCCTTGCGTGAACCGCATTCTTCCAGCGTCACGGCCGGGTGGAATTGAATTTCCACGGTGATCCGACCCAAGCCAAGCGCCCCGATAAGATGACCGGCCAGGGTCATATCGCCGTACCAAGCGCAGAGCGGTCGCAACGCACGGGTCATGGAGAACCCGTCAATTTTTGTATAGGCCACGGAAACCGGCTGGACATAAAGCGGCCTCTTCTCGCCATCTGGACCGACAATCTGGTCCTCCGCTACGGCTAATAAAGCGCTCTTGAACGGCAATACTCGATTTCCGTCATTGCTGGTGCCTTCAGCGAATAGGATCAGCGAATCTCCGGCATCCAGACGGCTGCGGACATTGTTCCGCTCGCGGGCCGAGGCTCCGGGTCGACGATCAATGAACACGGTTCGTGAAATTCGAGCCAGGAAGCCAAATCCCGGCCAGCCCGCCACTTCTCCTTTTGCCACGAAAAAGGCCCGCAGCACACTTCCCAGCACGATGATGTCGAGATAGCTGGCATGATTGGGTAAGAATAGAACCGGCCCTTGGCCTTCCAAAGGGGTGCCATAAACCACGACCTTATAGCCGATCACCCGCGTCACCACTTTCCAGTACGAGCGGACATAATTGGAAGCAAGGCTGTCTCGGACCAGCCGGAGCAGCAGATAAGGCAGAAGCGCCGCTAGCGTCCACAGCACAAACGCAGAAAACCGGAGAATGCCAAGAGCAGGAGAAATCATGGGCGGGCTATTCCTCGACCGCTAAATCGCGTGTGGAGCGGTCGTAATGAGCGCGGTATTTGGCAGTGATAAGATCCGTCTTCACCATGACGCAAATATCGGTGGTATTGAACTGGTGATCAATCACCGCGCCTTCCCCAACAAACCCACCCAGGCGGAGATAACCCTTGATGAGAGGGGGCAGCTCCGCCAGGGCCCGACGGGGGTTCTGGCTGTCCTTGGACGCAAGATCCATGCTCACGTATAAGTGAGGCAGAGCCTTGGGCCTGAGGTTCTCTGGTGCAAGATGATGGTGATGGAGATAACTGAGATGGGGAGCCAGAGCCATCGGATCAGTACCCGGCAGACTAGCGCAGCCGAACATCAGCTCAATACCGTGATCGAACACGTAAACAGCAATCCCATCCCACAGCTTTTTCATGGTTGCGCCATTGCGATGGGCCGCATCAACGCAGGACCGCCCCAACTCCATGAAATTTCCGCCATTGGAAAGAATGTTGGAAATATCGTATTCGCTGGCCGTGTAAAAACGCCCGAAAGATTCTCCGACCGTACGCCGGATCAGTCGATAGGTCCCCACCACACCAGCGGCACCGATTCCTTTGGAGCGATCAATCACCAAGAGATGATCGCTGATCGCATCAAATTCGTCGAAATCAGCCAGCTTCGCCCGCATGGCATCCGTGGGCTTGGCTCCCATTTCCTCATAGAAGACACGATAGCGCAGCGACTGTGCCGCTGCGATTTCTTGGGGGGTCTCTGCCAGCCTGACCTCCAGACCGTCCGAAACCTCTCCGTTCAGGGGAGCGGAATGCATGCTTACAAAGCCAAAGCTGATAGGTTGGGCCGTCAGCCCTATTTGTCTTCCGCTTTATCATCGGAAGTCAATGGGACTCCGTAGAG
>JAYTWE010000533.1:0-2719 GCA_043744055.1 Magnetospirillum sp. | reverse complement strand
AAACTGGCGAGCGGGATCAACACCCTTTTACTGTCACAGTTGACGCCGGGAAAAGAGCATAAGGAAACAGAGATTATCCAAAGCGTCGCCACTTTACTTGAGACGTGGATATTCGATCATGTGCTGGTGAACGACATGAAGCAAAAATCCGTCATCAAGCAGTTGGCCGAACGCATGTCAGCCAACAAGCGGCAAGCGGCCCTGAAGAGCTAGAGCACTTCAGACTTCCGCCCCCACCGAGCGCCCGTTAATCATCAGCCCACCCTCGGCGGCAGAGACCTTGACGGTATCGCCGTCCTTGACGACACCTTCCAAGATCTGACTGGCCAGCGGGTTTTGCAGGGTCCGCTGGATCACTCGCTTTAACGGGCGGGCACCATAGACCGGATCATAGCCTTTCTCTCCCAGCCAAAGAGTCGCCGGTTCATCCAGCTCCAAGATGACCTTGCGATCCGCCAACAGCTTGCGCAGACGGCTGAGTTGAATCTGAACAATCCCCGTCATGTCGCCGCGTCCAAGCCGGTGGAACAGCAGGATTTCATCCAGGCGGTTCAGGAATTCCGGCCGGAATGAGGCGCGGACCACGTCCATGACCTCGGCGCGAACCTCGCCGGAATCCTGGCCCTCTTCCTGATTGGCCAAAATTTCCGAGCCCAGATTGGAGGTCAGCACGATCAAGGTATTGCGGAAATCCACCGTGCGCCCCTGCCCATCGGTCAGACGCCCGTCGTCGAGGACCTGCAACAACACGTTAAAGACATCGGGATGGGCTTTTTCCACCTCGTCGAACAGCACCACCTGATAGGGCCGACGCCGAACCGCCTCGGTCAGCGCGCCGCCTTCCTCATAGCCCACATAGCCGGGCGGAGCCCCGATGAGACGGGCCACCGAATGCTTTTCCATATATTCCGACATATCCATGCGGACCATGGCGGTTTCGTCGTCGAACAAGAACTCAGCCAGAGCCTTGGTCAGTTCCGTCTTGCCAACACCCGTCGGCCCCAGGAACAAGAATGATCCGATGGGGCGGTTGGGGTCTTGCAGTCCCGCCCGCGCACGGCGCACCGCATTGGAAACGGCCACCAGGGCCTCTTGCTGACCAATCACGCGGGACCGGAGACGGGTTTCCATATCCAGCAGCTTCTCGCGCTCGCCAGCCAACATCTTCTCCATGGGAATGCCGGTCCAGCGCGACACCACCGAGGCGATATGCTCTTCGGTCACGGATTCAGTCAGCATGCGCTGGCCGCCTTCCGAGCCGCCCTCGATCTGCTTTTCCAGTTGGGGAATGACGCCGAACTTCAGCTCACCCGCCCGCGCCCAATTGGCGGCGCGTTCGGCATTGGCCAGTTCGATACGGGCGTCTTCCAACTGTTCCTTGACCTTGGTCGAGGAGGCCAGGCTGTTCTTTTCCGCCCGCCAGCGTTCCGACATATCAAAACTCTCGCGCTCCAGCTGATTCAGCTCCACTTCCAGCTTTTCCAGCCGGTCGCGGGACGCGGTATCGCTCTCTTTTTTCAGTGCCTCGCGTTCGATCTTCAGTTGGATGATGCGGCGGTCCAGCTCGTCCAGCGCCTCGGGCTTGGAATCAATTTGCATGCGAAGGCGAGACCCGGCCTCGTCCACCAGATCAATGGCCTTATCTGGCAAGAAGCGGTCGGTGATATAGCGGTTAGACAAAGTCGCGGCCGCCACCAGCGCCCCATCGGCGATACGCACGCCGTGATGCAGTTCGTACTTCTCCTTCAAGCCGCGCAGGATCGAGATGGTGTCCTCCACCCCCGGCTCAGAGACGAAGACCGGCTGAAAGCGCCGCGCCAGGGCGGCATCCTTCTCCACATGCTTACGGTATTCATTCAAGGTGGTCGCGCCGATACAGTGCAGCTCGCCACGGGCCAAAGCGGGCTTCAGCAGATTGGAGGCATCCATGGAGCCTTCCGCCGCCCCGGCCCCGATCAAGGTATGCATCTCATCAATAAAGAGGACGACTTCTCCATTGGCCGTGGTCACCTCGGTCAGCACCGCCTTCAGCCGTTCCTCGAACTCGCCCCTGAACTTGGCTCCGGCCACCAAGGCGCCGAGGTCAAGCACCATCAGCCGCTTATTCTTCAAGGTCTCGGGAACATCGCCGTTGATGATCCGATTGGCCAGCCCCTCCACGATGGCGGTCTTGCCCACGCCGGGCTCGCCGATCAGGACCGGATTGTTCTTGGTGCGGCGCGATAGAACCTGGATGGTGCGGCGGATTTCCTCGTCACGGCCGATCACCGGATCAAGCTTGCCGTCCCTGGCCGCCTGGGTCAAATCACGAGCATATTTCTTCAAGGCGTCATAGCCGTCTTCAGCAGAGGCGGAGTTGGCTTTACGGCCCTTACGAACATCTTCGATGGCATGGTTGAGGCCCTGGGGCGTCACCCCGGCCTCTTGCAGCGCCTTAGCCGAAGGAGTCCCCGATGCCAGAGTCAGGGCGAGCAGCAGACGCTCGGCGGTGACGAAAGAATCTCCGGCCTTGTCCGCCATCTGCTGCACGGAATCAAACAAACGCGCCAGTTCCGGCGTCAGATGAACACCACCCGCGCCGGGGCCTTCCACCTAGGGGAGTTTGTCCAAGACGGCTTCCACCGCCTTCAGCGCCCGGACGGGATCACCCCCGGCGGCGCGAATCAGATTAGCGGCAAGGCCTTCCTTGTCGGCCAGCAGGACCTGGGCCAGATGTTCC
>JAYTWE010000532.1:0-15890 GCA_043744055.1 Magnetospirillum sp. | reverse complement strand
GCCATCGCACGCTGAATGCCAACCGCATCGAGATATCGACGCAGGAGGACCGCCTGTGTAGCCTGAGCGCCCATTGCCTTGTCGCTGAACAGCTTGCCACCAACGCGCCGGAATGTTTCCTCGCAGTAGGCATCGCGATCGATGTAAATGTAGCGATACTTGGTTTCTGCCAGAACGAGCTTCTGTAGGCGCCGCTCGGCGAGTGCATCTTTCTCGGCGGATTCGATGGCTGCGATTGAATGAACGAGGGAGGCGTCGTCGCCAGTTGCTACGATTTCGTAGTTTAGTAGGCTCTCCAACGCCGCGAGCTTTCGTGCCAAGAAGAAATGCAGATTATCGACCGTGCGGATACGGTTGAATTCCTCCATCCGGATGCCGGCGCCAATCGTGAAGAGCAGCTTCGCGATTCGTACCCTTTCGCGTGGGGCGAGGGATGACCAATCGAATTTTCCGTCCACGACCTTGATGGCGTTCACCAGGGCGCTGAGCTCACCTTTGCGCTCCGTGCGCCATCCGCCCTGCTCGACGATCACGTCGGCATCCCACCCGAGAATGAAATCGATGCTGCTGATGCTGCCGATCGCACCGGTCAACTTCCCTAGCCAAGCGGGCAGGGGGCTGGCCGCGCTCCAGTCCAGGGGAATTCTGTCGGTGCCTGCCAGACGCTCGCACAGGTCGGCGATCAGGCGGCTGAGCAGTGTCACCCGATGGCTGTCGGGCTGGGGAATGCTGACCCAACCATGTCCTTCAGCATGGTGGCTGTAACGGATACCATCCGTACGAACCGGCTGACCGTAGACGGTTAGGTTCAACCATGGGAAATGCATGTGCAGCCGGGCAATGTCCACCTTGCTCATCAATTGTCCCCCCCTGAATGCGTTAAGCGCAAATAACCAGCACTTTTCTCGCTAGTTAATGTCATTAAAAACTATCAAAAAGAGTCTTTGTTCTTGAGACAGCCTTATATGGGTTTATTTTGCTGTAGAAGAACCATCATTAACTCGTATTATGTGTATCGTAAAGCCACGTTTACGCATGTCAATGCGCAGTATATATATCAATGGATGCGTTATATGCGTTTCGTATGTGAATTCGTTTTTGCTTCAAAGGCGTTGTACGCAGGTGACCAATCCCCCGGCCTACAGTTTCCCGAGACACCCATAAGCGGTAGAGAACCGCGTGGAGGTGGAGCGCGGAGGGCGTGACGACCACGCGTTTGCCCGCGTGGCGGGACGAGTTCCTGGCCGCCAGTGAGGCGGCCCTGATACAATGTGTGGCTATCACGCCGTCCACGACGTGAGCGAACGATCACTTTCGCGCCCTGGGAAAGCTTCTCTGGAAGTCCGCTATGGCATCAAATGTGACGCACGATGATCTAAGCGCGAAATAATCCAAAGATTATACAGGCAAAAGCATGGCTGCTCCCCTCGCTAAAATCGGGGGAATTGCCGGATCAGGGGCACGATTTAAGGCCGGTGACATATCTCGGCCAATGACTGTTGCAAATGACTCTCAATTGCAGTATCCACTCAGCCCTGCATCTGGCCGCCCCATTGGCATTGTCCGCGTGGAGAAGAACCCTGTTGCCCCCCCGGTATCCCCGTTTCCTCTGGCTCTGCCTCGTCCTGGCACTCTTCGCCTTCGGCATGACCGTGTCGTCGGTGCTGAGTCTGGCTGAAGAGGCAGGGGAATTCGGGCTGGAGGAAAAGGACCCGGAACTGCCAGCCAAGATCAAGGCCTGGAACGCTGATTGCCTGTCCTGCCACAGCGAGGAGGGGATCGCCAAGCCGCCGCGCCAAGGGATGGACATGGCCTTACTGTCCAAGATGCTGGTTGACCATCCCCGGTTCGAACGCTCCGACCACGGCAAGATGGCCTGCAAGGACTGCCACGGCGAGCCTTATGTCCCCTACCCCCACGGCGTCAATGCCAAGGCGGGGATCAAGGGCTGCGAGTCCTGCCACCAGCAACCGGCCAAAACCATCACCCCGGAGTTCAAGGCCAGCCGCCATTTCAAGGAACACAGCGCAAAGTTCACCTGCCTGTCGTGTCACGATTCCCACACCATGCGCAAGGCGGCCAAGCTGGCCTCGGCCCAACTGGCGGCCCGTCAGGACAACCCTCAGTGTCTGCAATGCCACAATGACAGCAAGCGCTATGAGGCCCTGATGAAACCCGACGCCAAGCGCCCGGACATGACGGCGGTGCATGCCTGGCTGCCTGAGATGGCGCTTCATCTTGATCATGTACGCTGCATCGACTGCCACAGCCCGGTCTCGGATGGGGCACTGTCCCATCAGGTACAAGGCAAAGACAAGGCGGTGCGCCACTGCGAGTCCTGTCATGCCGAGGACGGCGAATTGGGTAAGCGCCTGTACAAGCCCATGCTGATCAATGCACCCGGCGAGGAGGGCGGCTTCATCAATGCCGCCCTGCTGCGTGAGATCTATGTGGTGGGAGGCAATCGGAATCGTTGGCTCGACTGGGCCGGGCTGGGCGTCTTGCTGCTGACCGGGGCGGCGGTCGCGGTTCGCGCCCGGCGCCATCGCCGGAAGGGAAAATAATGGAGCCGCAAGCCCAATCCCAACCCGCCGACAAGCCCCATCTGGTGGTGGTCGGCAACGGCATGGCCGCCCTGCGGACAGTAGAGGAACTGCTGAGTTTGGCCCCCAAGGCCTATGCCATCACCGTGCTGGGCGCCGAGCCCCACGGCAATTACAACCGTATTCTGCTGTCGGCGGTGCTGGCTGGCGACAAGAGCGTGAACGAGATCATCACCCATCCCCCATCTTGGTATCGCGACCAGGGTATCGCCTTCCATTCTGGCGATCCGGTGGTCGCCATCGATCCGTCGGGACACCGCCTGAGGACTGCGATCGGGCGTGAAATGGCGTGGGACAAGCTGATTCTCGCCACCGGCGCCCGTCCGGTGATGCCGCCTATTCCCGGCACAGCCCTTGACGGAGTCTACGGTTTCCGCACCATCGGCGATGTTCAGTCCATGCTGGCCGCCGTTGGACATCAGCGTCGGGCGGTGGTGATCGGTGGCGGGGTTCTGGGACTGGAAGCGGCCTGGGGCCTGCGCCAGCGCGGCATGACTGTATCCGTGGTCCATCTGATGCCGTCGCTGATGGACCGCCAGTTGGACGAGACCGCCGCCGACATGTTGCGCCGCGACCTGGAGCGCTACGGCATCGCCTGCCTGACCACCGCCCAGGCCACCGGGCTGGTGGGCGTGGGCCATGTCGAGGCCGTCACTCTGTCCGACGGCCGCACCATCGCCGCCGATCTGGTCGTGATGGCGGTGGGCATCCGGCCGGAGACGGATCTGGCGCGGGAGGCCGGATTACGAGTCGGGCGCGGCGTCGAGGTGGACTTCCATATGCGGACCTCCGCCCACGATATCTTCGCGGTAGGAGAATGCGTCGAGCATGACGGCCAATGCTTCGGCCTTGTGATGCCGCTATGGGACATGGCGCGAGTCTGCGCTCATCATCTCGCTGGCGGCGGCCCCGAACGCCGTTTCATCGCACCAGCCCTATCGACCCGGCTGAAGATTCCCGGCATCGACCTGTTTTCGGCGGGCGAGCCCATAGCCGCCAACGACCATGACCGAGAAATCATCCACCACGACCCCGGACAAGGCATTTACAAAAAGCTGGTGCTGCGCCAGGGCCGGGTGATCGGCGCAGTGATGTATGGCGACATCGCCGACAGCGCCCGTATCTGGCAGTGGCTGTGCGATGGCGACGATGTCGGCCATCTTTGCGCCGATTCGCTCTGCCTCGGCCGCATTTCCGGCCTGTGCGGCGCAGGAGATCCACTGGACGCTTTGGCCGACGCCTCCATCGTCTGTCACTGCAATAGCGTCAGCAAGGGCGCCATCATCAGTGCCATCGCCGAACACGGCCTGACCACACTGGAGCAGGTGACCGCAAAGACCCGTGCCTGCAGCGGCTGCGGCCAGTGCACCGTGCTGACCGCTCAGATCCTGGCTCGGACCCTGGGAACCGACGCCACCGTCGATCTGGCCGAGGCGGCCCGCCGGGGCGAGCGGCGCAGCCTGTCCTTCCGCCTGTGGCATCGGGTCAACGCCGCCTTGATGACCGCCCTGATCGCCACCGGTCTGTTCTTGCATTTTTCCGGCACCCCGGCGGCACTGCTGCGGTTCGAATGGGCCTTCATGATTCATAAGTGGTCGGGTCTTGGACTCGTGGCAGCCTATGGCGGCTTTCTCGCCCTGACCGCCTTGTTCCGGCGGCGGTGGCGCGCCAATGCTGAGAGTGGCGCCATGTTCGCCCTGATGCCGTTGATGGGCCTCAGCGGTCTGATCTTCCTATGGCCAGCCCTGCTGCCCCAGGGAATGGACCAAACCAACGGCATCGCCTGGGTGGCGGTCATTCATACCGGTCTGGCGATCTTGATGCTGGCCTATCTGATCCACCATCTGGGGCACGCTCCCATGGCGTGGTGGACAAAACGAAAGCTGCGGCATCTCGGAGGGTGACCGAGGGGCCGCAATGGGGAATTTGAGCGCAAAGGATATGCGAATGAGACTTATTAGCTTAATGGGAGTCTTGATGGCGGCCATCTTGACCACCCATCCCGCCGGGGCGATGGATTGGGCCAAGGTGCCCGGCCGCGACGTGGTCCTGCTCTATCCGGGCCAAACCTCGTGGGAATGGAATCTGACCGAGGCGGATCACAGCGCGGCGGCCAAATTCAAGGCAGGCCAGAACTGTATCGAATGCCACAAAAATCAGGAAAAGACCCAGGGCGTGCTGATGGTGTCCGGCAAGAAAGCCGAGCCCGATCCGATCGCCAACTTTCCCGGCCATACGGTGGTCAACACCAAATTCGCCTATGACGATTCCCGCCTTTATGTCCGGCTGGAATTCAAGGAGCCAGCGTCTCCCAACACGAAGATGGACCCCGACTTCGCCACCAAGGTGGCGATGATCTTCAACGATGCGGCAGTGCCGGACGGCGTGCGCGCCGGGTGTTGGGCCAGTTGCCACGAAGATAATGTCTCCATGCCCGCGGCCAATGGCTCCGAGCGCGTGAAATACCTGATGAAAAGCCGGGTCAAGCTGACGCGCCAGGGCGGCGGTGATCTGCTGAAATCACCGGAGGACCTCGCCAAGCTGACCGAGGCTGGCTACATCCAGGAATGGTGGCAGGCCAAGTTGAATCCCGGAGCCAAACCCGTGGTCAACGACGGCATCATCTTCGACAAACGCCAAGAGCTGAAACCAGCCCAGGTTACCGCCGAGGCCGTTCACGCCAATGGTCTTTGGACGGTGATTCTCAGCCGCCCGCTGGCCGCCCCCGCCCCGTATCGCGCCCTGATTCCGGGCAAGGTCTATACCGTCGGTTTCAGCCTCCATCTCGGCCACAGCGCCAAAAGGTTCCACCACACCTCCTACGAATACACCTTCGCCCTGGGCCAGGGGCCTGCCGATTTCGTGGCGGTGAAGCAATGAGAATCGCAAGAATACTGCCTTGGATCGGGATCGTTCTGATTACCTTGGCGGCGGCCTATGCCTCTCCAGCATGGTCGCAGACACCACCCGCCTCTCCCCCGGAATGGTCAGCCGACGGCGAGGCCACCTGCATCAAATGCCACAGTGAAATTAAAGACCGAACCGTCTTGTTCACTCATCATGGCGTCAAGGCAGATAAGAACACTCCCATGGCCCAGCATGCCTGTGAAGGCTGCCACGGCCCCAGCCCCAGGCATAACGACGCCCGTCCACCCAAGGGGGAAAAGCGCCCGCCAGTGGACGTGGTCTTCAAAGGTGAGTTCCTGTCGCCGGTCGATAAACGCAACCAGGCCTGCACCGGCTGTCATTCCGGCGGCGAGCACATCAACTGGAAGGGCAGCCAGCATCAGCGTAATGACGTCGCGTGCACCGACTGCCATGCCAGCCATGTGCGAAGTGACCCGGTTCTCGCCAAAAAGACCCAGCCACAAATCTGTTTCACCTGCCACAGCCAAGAACGGGCGGAAAGCCGCCAAGCCTCCCACCATCCCATCCAAGAAGGCAAGGTGACGTGCAGTGACTGCCACAACACCCACGGTTCGGGCGGCCCCAGCTTATTGAAGGAATTCACCCTCAACGAAACCTGCTATGCCTGCCACCCGGAACAACGGGGGCCGTTCCTGTGGGAGCATCAGCCGGTGCGTGAAGATTGCAGCACCTGCCACCAGCCCCACGGCTCGCCCCAGACCAGTCTCCTAAAACTGCGGCAACCCTTCATCTGCATGACCTGCCACCAGACCAGCCGAGCCAACCATGACGGTATGGTCTCCGGCGGCAATCAGATGCCGGGAGCCAGCGGAGTCGGCACCTATAACATGCTGCTGGCTCGCGGCTGCTCCAGTTGCCACTCCAAGGTCCACGGCTCCAACGCACCGTCAGGGGGAATGCTGACGCACTGACGGAACGGCCCCGAGCGGATCAGTTCGGGGCCGGGCCTCCGCTCCAATGTGCGAGTACGACGCACTTGCACTATTAAGACGAAGGGGAAAGACCAATGTTCAGAAAAGCCCTGAGAACCGCCGCCCTGATGGCATCGTGCGCCCTGCCGATCGACGCCATGGCCGATGAGTTCGATATCGACGAGGCGCCGGCGCAATCGCCAGCCAAGAAGCCAGTGCCCATGAATGAGGCCGGGGTGGAGGTCGGATTTCAGCACGGAGGCTCCGCCGCCTTCAACCGCTTCAGCGGAACGGTGGAGTCCGGGATTGTCACTGGCGGCTGGTTTCACCTGCAACAGCGGGCCACGGGCGCGGAGGATGGCACCTTCTATCTGAAGGCGGATGGCAATAATATAGACTTCCGCTCCAACGCCCTGCTCCCCGATGCCTCGGCGGCGCTGCGCCTCGGGCAACAAGGAGTCTGGGATGCCCGGCTACAATACGACGGCATTCCCTTCCGCCAAGCCGACAACTACCACACATTATTCGGTTCATCAGGACAGTTGTTGAACGGGTTGACTCCGGCATCCATCAACACCACCTCGACCAACGCCGCCGGAGTGGCGCGGGTGAACCAGTATTTGTCCGCCGTGGATGTGGGCACACGGCGAGATCGGATCGGTGGTGACCTGACCTATGCCGGGCTGGAGGATTGGCGGCTGACCACCAAGCTCGACCACGAGCATAAGCACGGCACCAAGATCAATTCAGTCCTGTTCAACGCCAACAATAACTTCGCCACCATCTTGGAACCGGTGAACTACGATAGCGACCGCTTTACCGCCACCGCCGCCTACACCACCCGGCCGGTCCAGGCGCAATTCAGCTATATCTTCTCCAGCTTCACCAACAATGTGGCGGAATTCGTCGCCCAGACTCCCTTCAACGCCGCCACCCATGCCGGTTATGACGGCACCCGCTATTCACTGCCGCCCAGCAATTCAGAACACCGGCTGAAAGCCCAGTTCGGAATAAACGCGACCGAGGCCACTCGTCTTGCCGTGAATCTCAGCTATGGACTGCAATTGCAGAACGAGGAGTTCAAGGCTCGCCATAACGAAGTCGCGCCCACCTTGGGTGATTCCACCTATGACGGAATGATCCAGACTCTTTACGGCAACGTGGTGCTGACCTCCCGCCCCCTGACCGACTGGAATTTCCGTGCCGCCTATACCGCCGATGATCGCGAGAATTCCAGCACCTCCTACTGGCAAAAGGCCCCCTATCGCGGCGACGGAACCTCGGTGTTCAACGGCAATACCGGCATCCACGTCAATCCCGCCTATTCCTTCTTCAACCAGAAGAGCGACCTTGAACTGGGATACCGGCTGGCCAAGTCCACCCGACTGATTCTCGACTACGCCTACCGCAACAACCTTCGCAGCGATTCCGTGACCAACCGCAACCAGGAGAGCACGTTCGGCGGGCGGGTCCAATCGACCCTGGCTCAAGGACTGAGTGGCATGCTGGGTTATTCCCATTCGGTGCGTGAAGCGACCACGTTCCTGGGAAACCGCGGCTGGAACGAGACCGGCCGAACCGTCACGACGGAAACGGATCTGAAAATCTTCAGCTACGCCGCCCGCGACCGCGACGAGGTGAAGGGAAATCTCAACGCGACTTTCGGCGAAAGCCTGTCCCTTGGAACCACGGCGCGCTGGATAGAGGACCGTTTCCCCCATACCTATTTCGGCATCACCAACAACCACATCTTGTCACTCGGCTCCGACGCGTCCTATTCCCCGGCGCCGGGAGTAACAACCCACCTTTACTACACCTTCTTAGAGAACTTCACCGGAATGCGGATCAACGCCAGCGCAACGGGAACCAATTGGACATTGCGCAATACCGACATTACCCACGCGTTGGGGGCTGGCGCAGAGTGGCAGATCACCGACGACATCAAACTGAGCCTGGATAATGTGGTGACCTATGGCAATACCAGCTTCGAGGAAGGCAGCCTGTGGCGCGGTGCCGGCACCGCCTCGGCGGCCAACACCGCCACCAGCCTTCCCGACTCCAACTCCCTGGTTAACACATTGAAAATGGCGGGCGAGTACAAAATCAGCGACGGCCTGTTTCTTGGCCTGACCGGTCTGTGGGAACGCTACAGCAGCAAGGATTACCTTAACACCCAGGCTGCCGCCTCGGCCAGTAACGCCTCTACCGCCACAGTGGTGCTGCCGGGCGAAGGTAATCCCGGCTACTCGGCGGGGATGATCGTAGCCTCGGCCCGCATGTTGTGGTGATGGAAATTCCCACCCGGTTGATCGCCGAGGCCGGCACCCGCGCCCAGGCCAGCATTTGTCACCGGCTCACCACCGAGATTGGCCGACCACAATCCTCAAATACATTTGGGAAGAGTTGGCCCAAAAAATTATGGCCCATGCATATACGGCTCTTCCGGGGACAACCGATGGATGGCGTAGCTGCGGGTGAAGTGATCCCAATCCCGTGGTGCATTGGAAAAATACGGTGCGATCTGCTCATAGCCGCCGCGCCGAGCCGCCACCATGGCCAACCGTCCGGTTTCCCAGCGCCAGAGCGCCCATACCAACCGACCGAACGCCTGCTTATCACCATCATCCATATGCGACCACAGGCGGAGGCCAAGATCAACTCGCCTGGGTGTGGAATCATATTCAAAAGCGCTGGTCAAAGCGGAAAGGCGCAAGGCATGCGCCGCCTCTTGACCTGGGGGCAACCCAAGGGCAAGACGAGTCCAGATATCTGAACTACCGGGAGCCAACCGGGCGGCGCTCCGCAGAGAAGCCAAGGCGGAATCCGACTCGAAGCCACGACGGGCAATCAATGCCGCCAGCATGTCCAATCGACTGGATGGAGCCAAATCATGGACAGCCAGAACGGTAGAGCCAAGCTCGTTTACCGCCCTGGGATCGAGAGGGGTATTGGCGGACAATCCATCAACAACAACGCGATGCGGGAGAAGGGCGACCTCACGGATAGCCCTAGGCAATGCCAACGCCACCAGAGCAAGGCCAATTAAGCCAAGAACCAAAGCATCGGGACGGCGTAGCCAAGACATCATGGTCAGTTCGTATAATAACTGTTGTAACGACCGTAATAGTGCCCGATATCGCCATAGCCATAACGGGCATGCTTCTTCATGTGAACCTGCGTCAAGATGGCACCAGCCAGATCAACCTGAACATCACGCAACTGCCTTATGGCGCCCAGCACCACTTCACGTGGTGTCTTATCCCACAAAACACAGAACACGGTCTTATCGGCAAGACGCCCCAGAACCTGCGCCTCCGATACCGGCATGACGGGCGGGCAGTCCAGCACCACGAAATCAAAGCTCCGCCGCAACTCCTCCAACATCGAGATCATGGCTCCCGAACTAAGGATATCCAAGGGCGGGCGCGAAACATTGCGGGCGGGCAAGATGTGAAGATTGCTGGCCGTATCGCGAACAATGGTATCGGCGAGGGAAGCCTTTCCCTCCAGAACTTCGTCCAGACAATGTTTCGGAGTGAAGGCCAACAGATTCGCCACCGCCGAGCGCCGCAAATCACAATCAACCAGAATGACCCGATTGCCGAGGATCGCTACGGTTCTGGCCAGGGACAGGGCGGTCATACTCTTGCCTTCGCCGGGGAAGGATGACGTGATGGCGACGATCTTGGTCGAGCCCGGAATATCACTGTGCGACAAGCTTACCCAAAGCCCACGCAGGGATTCGGAAAAAGCCGAGGACGGCCGGTCCAGCAGATACTGGGCAACCGGCTTCTTATCGACAAAGGGAATCAGGCCAAGCGCGGGGAGTCCAAGCGCTCCCTCCAATTCCTCGCGACTGCGGAACGTATTATCCAGACGCTCCAAAACAAAGGCCAATATGGCGCTAAGAAGCAGCGCACCGATGGTGACCGCGGCCAAAATCATGCCTTTACGGGGGAAAGCCGCCGAGAATGGCCGCTCCGCCCTGGAGATGATTCGGGCATCAGGCTGCTGAACCTGCTCCTGCTCACTGGTTTCCTTGAAGCGATTGAGAAAGTTCTCATACAAAGTCCGGTTGGCTTGGGCTTCGCGCTCCAATTCATGGAGACGAACTTCGGATTTGTTCTGCTCGACAACCCGACTCTCCAAGGTATGAATTCTGTCGAGCAACGCCGCTTCCCGCGCCTTGATGACATTGTATTCGTTATGAATGCCTTGGCTCAGCTTGGAAATTTCGGTGTTGATCTTGGCCCGCAACTCCAGCATTTCAGCATTGCCCTTAATCATCTTGGGATGCATTTCGCCATAGCGGGTCGTCATGTCGGAGATTTCGCGCATCAAGGTCGTCTCTTGCTCGCGCAAGCGCTGGATCAAAGACGATTCGATCATCTCGTCGGCGGCCTCGGCCCCTCGATTGGAGCGGATCAGGATTTCCAACCGGGCCACCTTAGCCTGCAACTCGCTTCGACGCCCCTGGGTCTGGATCAACTGAGTATTCAACTCGGTCAATTGCTGATGAGTGGGCAAGACTCCCTTGCTCTCGATCAACCCGGACGAGCCACGATAGGTCGCCACGGCCCGCTCGGCCAGAACCACCGAATTCCGCAGGTCTTCCAAGCGCTTGTTCAGCCATTGCGATGCGCTGCGGGTCGCCTCGAATTTTGAATTCAGTTGATCGAGAACGTATTGCTCGGCAACCGCATTGGTCAGGCGGGCGGCCTTATCGGGGTCCTCGGAACGGACCGAAACATTGATGACCAGGGACTGAGGCACAGGATTGGCCGAGATCCGCCCCATCAGAGCGCTGACCACCCCGATCCGCATGCGGTGTTGCCGCTCTTCCTCGGAGATCGCCACCTTTTCAGAACCAATCTGGAACTGAGAAATCGTGGTGCGGATCGACGTCAGAAACCCAGCATTCTTCGCCCGTAAAGAGGGATTGAACTCGGGATCGGCATAGAGGTCGAGACTATCGGCAACCCTTTGGGCAACATTACGAGAGCGGATGACCTCCACTTCCGACAAGACCGTGGTCATCTGGGGCTGAGAGGTCGTAATAACCTCTTTCAGATCCAGATACCGCGTTTTCCGCGTATCAATCATGACGCTGGATGTCCCGGCGAAGATGGGGGTGAACAGCATCAGCCCCCCCAGGTGAGGGCGACGAATGTCACAACCATGACGAGTATAAGATGGCGCCGACGCCACAAAACCTTCAGCTGTTGCCGAAGATCAATCCCATCGCTAGAGGGGCGGATCATGGTTGCTTGCGGGGGCAGGGTCGGCTTAATTTGATTCATGACGTCAAGAGCCTCGGATACCAAATTCGGAGCGGCGATATTAAACGAAAAGTCGCATTGATCCCATTGAGTTTCTCAATGAACATCGGTTTAGGCTATTCTCTCCACATGAATTTTCTTCGACGCCCCTTCTCCCGCTTTTTCGCCCCGCCACGTCTGCCCGCCATTCCACCAGGCATGAGGGTTTACGCCTTTGGCGATGTTCATGGCAGGGCCGATTTGTTGCGTATCTTGCTGGATGCCATCCATGAGGAAACCTCATCCACGAAGCCGGGCTGGGACAAGATGGAGATTATCGGACTGGGCGATTACCTTGATCGCGGCCCGAAATCACGGGATGTGCTCGACATGCTCATTCACGCATCATTTCCAGGAAAAGTCACCCTCACCACCTTGAGGGGAAATCACGAAGAGGCATTCCTGACCTCCCTGGCCGATCCGGCAGCCTGGGCGGCTTGGTTGGAATTCGGCGGCTCATCCACTCTGGTCAGCTATGGCGTTTCCCCTATTGCGGGCACGCCAACCCCCGACCGCGTGGCCCGCATGCACGAAGCATTGGTAAAGGCGGTGCCGCCCCTCCATCTGGACTTCATCCGGGCGATGCCGACCCGCCGCAGCCTGGGCGACTTTCTGTTTGTCCATGCCGGGATCAGGCCGGGTCAACCCCTTGACCGCCAGAACGACCAGGACCTGATGTGGATTCGCGAGGAGTTTCTTGCCAGCCGCCGTCAACACGGGGCCATGATCGTCCACGGCCATCAGGTGGTGGAACAGCCTGAATTCCACCCCAACCGTATCGCCATCGACACCGGGGCCTATTGCACCGGTCGCCTGACCTGCCTGGAACTGGAAGGGACGCAACAGCGATTGCTGCACGTGACGGCACAAGGGATCAGAAGAAGCGTTCCCCAACCCAGATAATATCTCCGGGCATCACTTCGCTTTCCAGCTGTCCTTTGATTTCTTTCTTACCGCCGGCACCTTCGCGGGAAATCTTGATGTCTTTTTTATCGGCGCGATAGGTAAAACCGCCTCCAATGGCCGCAGCGTTCACCACCGACATGCCATTGACGTAAGGATATGACCCAGGAGAATTTACCTCACCCAAAATAAAGAATGGGCGATAGTTGAGAACCTCGACCGAGACCTTGGGGTCGCGCAGAATTCCGCCACGCAGCCGTTCGACCAGAGCCGCTTTTGCTTGCAGGAGAGTCTTACCGCCAAGGGTAACGTCCCCCACCAGCGGCAGCGATAAAATTCCAGACCCACTGATCTCGAACTCGCCCGACAGATCAGGTTCGCCGAAAACATTGACCCGGACTTTATCATTGGGTCCCAGGACATAAGCTTGGTCGTCCGCGAATCCCGCCGAGGAAAACCCCACCAGCAGCAGGACCGCCAAAAGCCGCAACCAATGCATTCGCATCATTCCTGACACAGACAAGAAGGCCCAAGCTACAGGCATGAAGCAGCAAGCTCAATCAATACTGTAGGCCAAACTTCAGGAAAGTCGAGTTCTCGCGGTACTGACCTGTGCTCAAATTGTTGTCCTGGCGCGTCACATGATAGTCCAAGGCAGAGTAAAGATAGCGGTTGAACTTGTATGTTGCCGTCGCCCCCGTCGCCCACAACTTGTCATGGCGGCCCAAACGCTGATAAATGGTTTGGGTCAGAGCCGCGTCGGCCTCCAAGATCAAGTTCCGCATCAATTCATGCGCCACCGATGTCTCGTACCGGGTCGCGATGGTTCCCGCCGAATATTGGCTGGTGGTTTCGTTGATGGTCCGCTTGATGCCGCCCTTGACGGTGGTCAGACCGGTTGGAGTCCAAGTCAGGCTGGCTCCGGCACCGGGGGCCGAGATATTGCGAAGGCTCTCATCATTATAATATTGGGACATATAAGAGAGAAAAACCTCGCCGCGCAAAGCCCCTGAAAACTCCAGCTCGGTGCCGACACGGGTTTCCCAGCCGTTGGAATCGCGATGAACGCCCAAGGCGTCAGCCGTGTGATAGCGGCGATCATTATAAATGAATTCAGAAAAGGCCACATATTCCGGGATGATCTCGTAGCCAAGACGAGTGCGCAGCTCCCCCACCCGGCGATTACGGGCGGAAGCGACGCTTTTGGCCCCACTGGCCAGACGAACATCGGTGAACTCGTATTCGTTGGATTCGCCTTCCACCTTCAGGCGGATTTTCGGGCCGCGATATTCGCCGCCGATCATGGCGCCTTGAGTCTGAGTCTTGGTGGGCGTGACGCCGCCCACATCGTCAGGTGAACTGCGGGCTTCGTGTCCGGCGTTCCAATTGACCTTGCCGCGCAGAAATAATTCGCTGGTCACATCCAGCTTTCCCGATGCACCGGCCGAGTAGTTATCAACGTCTTCCGTCGCGAAGCGGCGGTGACGCTTGATTTCACTATTGGCGGTCAGGTCCAGCTCGTGAAGGCTCCAGTCCGACTTGAGATGAAACGCGGGAGTGATGGTCGTAATCAGGTCCTTGCGATGATTGGATTGATCGAAGAACAAGTTGTCGGTAAACCGCTCTGTCGCTTCCAGGGTCGGCAGGAACTTGAACCCACCCAGGGATACGCCTTGCGCGGCGTAATCGGGCGCTTCACGCTTGGTGACCTCTTGATCGCGCAGACGGATGTTCTTTTCCGCCGGGGTAAGGTCTTCCGGCGCGGGAAGGCTCTGTGCCTGAGCGGCGCCGACAACCCCCACACAAAGAAGGGCGGCCAGGGAAATCCGCGAGGAAGCAGTCATTGGTCAATCACTCTCTGGTAACGAAAAGAAGGTCTCTGATCGAGTGGCGGGGGTCAGCTCGGCGAAGGTTGCGGCTGCGGCTTAGTCTCCACCGGCCTATAATTTATGACGGTGATGAAATTGAGGTCTCGGCCCTTATCCAGAACCTTACCATCGACCCGGGTAATCACCACATCGCTGACCGGCTTTTCATCGGTGGCCAACACATTGACGACAACCTGGGAGCCCACGATCTTGGAAGCCCCCTGGGACACGCCAAGACGGACAATCTCGGCGATACTGGCAACATTGATGGAGGTGTTGCCGGTGACAATGGCCTCGACCACCCCCGACGCCACGATGCGGGCCATCTCGCCCACCTTGGATTCGATCTTGGAGCCGCCAGAGACGGCGGATGACGTGACCGACTGAACCATCTGGGCCGCCTGACCGGGATTGGTTCTGGCCACGCCCAGACTGACGCCGCCAGCGAATTGCTGCATGGCGGCAATGCTCGCCGCACCGGTCATGCCCCCGGAAATCCGACCGGCCGCAAGCTCGACCACCGAGGTGACAAAGGCGATCCCGCGGGTATTGACCGAATCGCCCAAAGTCTGAGCCAACAGCCGGGCGACTTGCGGATTCTTGATGATATCGCCCGACAAGGTGGCGGCGACCCGATCCACATTACCGCTTTGAATACCGACCTTCAGTTCGGTGACGATTTTGTCGATCTGCGTCTGCGACAAAGTCTGCTGACGCGGCACGGCGGTTCCCTGCGGGCCTTGCTGGGCAAGGGCGGAGGTGGGCAGAGCCAGCGCGCTAAGACCTGTCACGGCAATTGCCGTCATCAAACCGGGCAAGTAGCGCATTGGATGTTCTCCCTGATGACCCACCACTTTTCGGAGGCCCTAATTGGAAAGACTAAACGTGCGGAGTAAACAACGAATTAACGCGCCATGTCACGAACCATCAATCGGCGAATCCGTGACAAATTGTGCCAAGACGGAAGTGCCCGTGTTAATACGCCCCTCGCGCCGACGCAACGACCCCCATGGTCCGCAACAAGACATAGATATCCACCCAAAACGACCAGTTCCGAATGTAGTAGGCGTCACACTCAACCTGCTGCAAAACGGTGCGATTGCTTCGACCGGATATCTGAGCCCAGCCGGTAATGCCAGGACGAACCTGCCGCCGCAACCCTACAAGGCTAAGTGGTATATCATCCAAATGATAAGCCGGAAGTGGTCGAGGCCCGACCAGACTCATTTCGCCAATCAGGACATTATATATCTGGGGTAATTCGTCGATTGAAAACCGCCGCATGAAGCGCCCCAACCCTGGAATGACCCGAGGATCATCGGCAAGCTTCTTATGGGTCTGCCACTGCTCGCGGCTCTG
>JAYTWE010000531.1:0-4058 GCA_043744055.1 Magnetospirillum sp. | reverse complement strand
CCAGGAAGTCCAAGAACAGCGAGGACTGGGTGAAAGCCCACTTCTTGCCCTTACCCAGGCGGAACAGGTTGCGGAACAGTTCCTTGGTGGTGCGCCGGGTCAAGAAGTGCTCACCCACCGGGGCGCGCTCATAGGCATAGCCGGGAGAAATGGTGATGCCGCCGACGCCGATGGAATGGGCGTAGTCGAAGAATTCCGCCATGCGCCCGGCATCGGCATTGTTGAACAAGGTGCAGTTGATGTTGACGTTGAAGCCCTTGGCCTTAGCGGCCTTGATGGCCGAGACGGCCTGATCGAAGGTGCCTTCGCGCGACACGGCTTTGTCGTGATCTTCGCGGTTGCCGTCCAGATGCACCGTCCAGGTGAAGTAGGGGCTGGGCTCGAACAGGTCGATCTTCTTTTCCAGCAGCAGGGCGTTGGTGCACAGATAGACGAATTTCTTGCGGGCGATGGCACCCTTGACGATCTGATCCATCTCGCGGTGAAGCAAGGGCTCGCCGCCAGCCATGACCACCACGGGGGCAGGGCATTCGTCGATGGAGGCCAGGGCCTCGTCCACCGAGATGCGCGA
Organism: Magnetospirillum sp.; assembly: GCA_043744055.1. GTDB lineage: Bacteria > Pseudomonadota > Alphaproteobacteria > Rhodospirillales > Magnetospirillaceae > Phaeospirillum. The sequence goes on along the minus strand of JAYTWE010000531.1, from coordinate 3,487 downwards.
ATTCAAGATGGAATCGGGATAATCAATCTTGCCGCATCCGGCACAGGTCAGGTTACACCGGAACAGCGGCTCCATCATCAGCACCAAGGGGTAGCGCTTTACGCCGGAGAAATGCTGGCGCATGACGTAAAGTCCGATACGGAGCGTTTGGAGCAGGGGAACGGCCACGGATTGCACTCTGACTGGCTGAATGGGCCGGCGGACTATACAGGCCCGCGTTAGCATAATTCAACAGTCGAACCAGTAGGGGCTTTCCGGCAATGACGCCGCCGGTGGTTTTGTGGTAAGCCAGCGCTCCACTTCTCGGAGTTCTCCGCATGCGTCCGCGTCTTCTGGCAACTGTTCTATGGGTCGTGGCGCTTCTTTGTGCGCCGGGTCTGGCAAGGGCTTCCGACGCTGATGCCGTCATCCGTCAGTTCAATGACCGTGTGCTGGAGGTCATGAAGGCTGGGCAGAAACTCGGCTTCAAGGGGCGGGTGGAAAAGTATCGCGCCATCGTTGGCGACGTTTACGACATGACGAGCATCACCAAAGCCATGCTGGGGCCGTCGGCATCCAAGCTGGCCGTGGAAGAGTTTCAGAAGCTGCAAGATGCCTATTCCGAATTCTCGGCGGCGACGTATGCGGCCCAATTCGACGATTGGGAGGGCGAGCGGTTGGAAGTGGGCGAAACCCGCCCCTCCACCGCCGGTGCGCAGATCGTGCAAAGCTGGATCGCGCCCAAGACCGGGGAGCCTACTCAAATCGACTATGTGATGCGCGAGGCCCAGGGGAATTGGCGCATTGTTGATGTGCTGTATGATGGGACTGTCAGCCAAGTGGCGGTTCGCCGCTCGGAATTCGGCTCCATCTTTCGTGCCAAGGGGATCGTCGGTCTGTTGGAGACGATCCAAAAGCAAACCGTGAGCCTGGAAAAAAAGTAGAATGTCTGGGGTGATGCAGGGGCTTTCCCTGTTGCTTCTGGCTGCCACGGCAGCCGGTTGCCTTTATCAGATCATCGCTGCTTTGCTGGTGCGCCGTTTTGCCCGGACGCGGCCCGTGGCATCGTCCATCCGCCCCCCCGTCAGCGTCATGAAGCCGCTTTGCGGGGCCGAGCCCGGCATGGCGGACAATCTCCGTTCCTGTCTCGATCAGGACTACCCGGAATTTCAGTTGGTGTTCGGGGTGGCATACTCGGATGACCCCGCTTTGGCGGAGGTGGCGAAGCTCCCCACTCAAGATGCCGAGATCACGGTGGTGGTTGACCCCACCATTCACGGCTGCAATCTGAAGGTCGGTAATCTTTTGAATATGTGGCCCAAGATTCGCCACGACCTGATCGTCATTGCCGACAGCGATATCCGGGTGGGGCGAGACTATCTCAGCCATGTGACCGCGGCTTTCGTCAATCCCAAGGTGGGGGTGGTGACCTGCCTTTATATCGGTCGTCCGGTCGAGGGGGTGTGGAGCGCATTGGGGGCGCTGGGGGTCAATCATGGCTTCCTGCCCTCGGCATTGCTGGCCCGCGCCATCGGGCGCAATGATGGCTGTTTCGGCGCCACAATGGCGGTGCGCCGCGATGTTTTGGACGCGGCGGGCGGGCTGTCCGCCCTGTCCGAGGTGCTGGCCGATGACTGGGTTCTCGGCGATCTGGTGCGAAAGCAAGGGCTGGGCATTGAACTTTCCGCCCGGCCTGTCGATATCATGGTTCATGAAGCCGACCTTAAAACACTGCTGGCCCACGAAATCCGCTGGGCGCGCACCATCGCCGCGGTGGACCGGCCGTCCTATCTGGCTTCGGTCATTACCCAGCCGGTGGCTCTGGCGGCTTTGGCCGTTCTGGCGGGCTGGGGAAATCCAGTTTCGCTGTTCGGATTTGGCATTGCCTGTCTGTGCCGTCTATGGGCGATCCGCGCCGAGGAAGGGGCTTTGGACCTGCCCCGATCCGGTTTCGGACTCCTGGCGGTACGAGAATTTCTGTCTTTCGTCGTCTATGTTGTCGCATCTTGCGGTCGGACTGTGATATGGCGTGGCCGCCGGTTCGTCGTGCGGCGCGACGGTACTCTTGATCTTGTTGAAGGGCCTGCAGCATGAAGAAGTCGCTTTTCCTCAATCCCCCCTCGTTCGAAGGCTTCGATGGAGGCGCGGGCGCTCGCTATCAAGCGAAGCGCGAGGTCAAGTCCAATTGGTATCCCACCTGGCTGGGTCAGCTGGCGGCCCTGGTGCCCGGCTCCAAGCTGGTGGACGCTCCGGCCAGCGGTAAGACCCTGGACGATATCTTGCCCATGGCCAAGGATTACGAGCTGCTGGTGATCTATGCCAGCGCCGCCACCTATCTCTCCGAGTGCAAGGTGGCCGAGGCCTTCAAGAAGGCTAATCCCAACATCATGGTCGGCATGGTCGGCGCCCATGTGGCGACGGTTCCCGATGTGTCGCTGATGGCGTCCGAAACGGTGGATTTCGTTGCCCGTCATGAATTCGACTACACCATCGTCGAGATTGCCGAGGGCAAGCCCTTCGCCGAGATCGACGGCCTGACCTTCCGGGGGGAAGACGGCAAGCCGTTCAGCACCAAGGATCGCGCTCTGATCCATGACATGGACGCGCTGCCCTATGTGTCGCCGGTCTATCGTCGCGACCTGAATGTCGAAGATTACTTCATCGGCTATATCAAGCATCCCTATATGTCGTTCTATACCGGTCGTGGCTGCAAATCCAAGTGCAGCTTCTGCCTGTGGCCCCAGACCATCGGCGGTCGGGTCTATCGGGCGCGCAGCGCGGCTTCCGTGATCGAAGAGGTCAAGCAGGCCCGTGCGCAGTTCCCCGAGGTTCGGGAATTCTTCTTCGACGACGACACCTTCACTGACGACCTGCCCCGCGTCGAGGAAATCGCCCGTGGTATCGGCCATCTGGGCGTGCCGTGGTCGTGCAACGCCAAGGCCAATATTCCGCGCAAGACCCTGGAAGTGCTGAAGGCCAACGGTCTGCGCGTGCTGCTGGTGGGCTATGAGTCCGGCGTTCAAGAGATTTTGAACAATATCCGCAAGGGTCTGCGTCTGGATATCGTGCGCAAATTCTCTCAGGATTGCCACGAACTGGGTATCATCGTTCACGGCACCTTCATCTTGGGGCTGCCGGGCGAGACCCGCGAGACCATCAAGCAGACCCTGGCCTTCGCCAAGGAAGTCAATCCCCGCACCCTTCAGGTCTCCATGGCGGCGCCTTATCCCGGCACCGAACTGTATGAACAGGCCATCGCCAATGGCTGGTTCAAGCAGAATGAAGACTTGGTGATGACCGATGGCTGGCAGGTGGCCGCGCTGAATTACCCGGATCTCAGCTCCGAGGAAATCTTCAAGGGCGTCGCTGATTTCTACAAGGCGTACTATTTCCGCCCCAGCAAGATCGCTGAGATCTTGTGGGAGATGCTGCACGACTGGGACATGATGAAGCGCCGTCTGCGTGAAGGCGTCGAGTTCTTCCGGTTCCTGCGGACTCGTGATGCGGC
>JAYTWE010000530.1:0-2791 GCA_043744055.1 Magnetospirillum sp. | reverse complement strand
TTGGCCGGGCTTGTCCCGGCCATCCACGCCCTTCCGTCTGGCAAAATGCTGGTGGAACGGCGTGGGTACGCGGGACAAGCCCGCGCATGACGGCTATTGACGGTGGCCTTAGCGTTCAAAATGGCGTGGTCCGTGTCGCTGTTAATTTTCTGTTCACCTGAGTTCGTTGCCCTGGACGCTGATACCCCTACTTGCTTTTAGGGCGATACCGGCTTATCTGAGACGTATGACTGTACAAAAAACCTCCGGTTATCTGGCTGGCCAAATCTTGATCGCCATGCCGCAAATGTCCGATGAACGCTTTGCGCGCTCGGTGGTGTATCTGTGTGCCCACAATGCGGACGGCGCCATGGGGATCGTGGTCAACCGTCTGTTCGGCGGCATCACCTTCCCGCAATTGCTGGATCAGCTGGATATTCCGGCAACACCGGATTGTGACCAGATCCGCATCCATTCCGGTGGTCCGGTGGAAAGTGGGCGGGGCTTCGTCTTGCACACCACGGATTATGCTCAGGAAAACACCATGATGGTGGCCGATGGCGTGGCCTTGACCGCAACAATTGATGTTCTGCGCGCCATGGCCGAAGGCAGCGGCCCCAGCCAAAGTCTATTGGCTTTGGGCTATGCCGGTTGGGGATCGGGACAGCTGGATTCCGAGATTCGTGAGAATGCCTGGCTCAATGTTCCCGCCGATGCCGATCTGCTGTTCGGCCGCGACCTGGAACACAAATACGAACAGGCTATCCACAAGCTGGGCATTGATGTAGGGCTGCTCTCGGTCGAAGCCGGGCACGCTTAGAGGGTCTTGGACCCTTTACCCAATTGATTCTTGGTCACATCAGAACCCCCCGGATTGCGCTCTGAACCGCAACAGGTGGTCGGCCAGGGTTGCCGCCATCATAGCTTCGGCCACCGGGACGGCCCGGATGGCGACGCAAGGGTCATGACGGCCCTTGGTGGAAACCTCCACGTCCTGGCCACGCAGATTAACGCTGTGCTTTGGCGTCAGGATCGAGCTGGTAGGCTTCACCGCTAACCGCACCACCACATCCTGCCCGGTGGAGATACCGCCCAAGATGCCCCCCGCCCGGTTGGACAGGAACTTGACCTGCCCATCATTGCCCATACGCATCTCGTCGGCATTATCTTCGCCGGTCAGGGTGGCGGCTTCGAACCCGGCGCCGATTTCCACGCCCTTGACGGCGTTGATGCTCATCATGGCCTTGGCCAGATCGGCGTCCAGTTTGTCATAGACCGGCGCGCCCAGGCCGACGGGAAGGCCAGAGGCCACCACTTCGACCACGCCGCCGATGGAGGACCCTGCCTTGCGAATCGTATCGAGATAGTCTTCCCAGTGCTTGGCGGCCGCGGCATCGGGGCACCAGAACGGGTTCGCTTCCCGCTGATCCCAATCCCACGCCGCCCGATCGATGGAATGAGCCCCCATCTGAACCATGGCCCCGCGAATGGAAACTCCGCCGGGAACCAGGGCGTCAAGCACCTTGCGGGCCACGGCTCCGGCTGCCACTCGCATGGCGGTTTCCCGTGCGCTGGACCTGCCGCCGCCGCGATAGTCGCGTATGCCGTATTTTTGTTGATAGACCCAATCGGCGTGACCGGGACGGAAGCTGTCCTTGATCTCGCCGTAATCCTTGGATCGCTGATCGGTGTTTTCGATCAGAAGGCCGATGGGAGTGCCCGTGGTCAGGCCTTCGAACACGCCCGACAGAATCTTCACCACATCGGCTTCTTGCCGCTGGGTGGTGAAGCGGTTCTGGCCGGGCTTGCGCTGGTCCAGCCAGACCTGAATATCAGCCTCGGTCAGCGGAATGCGCGACGGGACGCCGTCGACCACGCATCCGATCGCCGGTCCATGGCTTTCGCCGAAGGTGGTGAAGCGGAACAGGTGGCCGAAAGCGTTGCCCGACATATTTTTTGTCCCTCAGTCGCCGGGCGCTCAATGCGCCAGTCGCTGCGCTCCGTGTGTTCGTCCCTCAGTCGCCGGGCGCGAGCCTCCGCTCGCTTGGCTTTCGCCGCACGAGCGGCGGGCGCTCAATGCGCCAGTCGCTGCGCTCCGTGTTTGTCTCTCAGTCCTTGGCTACGTTGATATCTGGGGCATCCACCGCCTTCATGCCGACCACGTGATAGCCGCAATCCACATGATGGGTTTCACCCGACACGCCCGATGACAGGTTGGACAGCAGGTATAGGCCAGCGCCGCCGATATCTTCCAAGGTGACATTGCGCTTCAGGGGGCTGTTGTACTGGTTCCACTTCAAGATATAGCGGAAATCGCCGATACCCGAAGCCGCCAGGGTCTTGATGGGACCAGCCGACAGGGCGTTGACGCGGATGTTTTGGCCGCCCAGATCCACGGCGAGATAGCGCACCGAAGCTTCCAGCGCCGCCTTGCAGACGCCCATCACATTGTAATGGGGCATCACCCGTTCCGCACCGTAATAGGTCAGGGTCAGCAGCGAACCGCCATCACTCATCAAGGCCGAGGCGCGACGCGCCACCGAGGTGAACGAGAAGACCGAGATGTGCATGGAGGTCAGGAAGTTCTGCAAGCTGGTATCAGCATAGCGGCCGCGCAGCTCTTCCTTATCGGAATAGCCGATGGCGTGGACCACGAAATCCAGCTGCCCCCATTTTGCCTTCAGCGCCGCGAACACCGCATCGACGCTGTCGAGGTCCTCGACGTCGCAGGGCAAAACCAAGTCGATCCCGAGCGACTGGGCCAGGGGCTTGACGCGCTTGCCTAGGACCTCGCCCTGGTAGGTGAAGGCGA
>JAYTWE010000529.1:0-5312 GCA_043744055.1 Magnetospirillum sp. | reverse complement strand
CCAGCGGCGCCACGTTGAAGTCGCCCGCGATGATGGCCTTGTCGCCGGGCTTGAACTCGGCGGCGCACCACTCTGCCATCTCGCGGAGAAAGTCCAGCTTATGGGCGAATTTATCGTTGGCCTCGGGATCGGGAATATCGCCGCCCGCCGGGATATAAAGGCTGTGGACCTGAATCCCGCCTTCTAGGTGTACCGCCAGATGGCGGCGATCCTCGCGACCGCAATGCGAGATGATGCGCATATCCTCGATGGGCAACTTGGACAAGATCGCGACGCCGTTATAGCCCTTCATGCCGTGAAAGGCGACATGGGGGTATCCCATGGCCTGACAGTCGGCCAAAGGAAACAGCGGATCATCCACTTTGATTTCTTGCAGGCAGATCACATCGGGAGCCATGACCGAGGCCACTTGGCGCAGCAAGCCGATGCGCAGACGAATGGAGTTGATGTTCCAGGTGGCAAGACGCAAGGCGATCCCCCTTCGTGAGGAATGAAACGGACGCGGTGTTGAGACGGGCATAAAGCACGAAAAGAGCGCCCGGTCAGGGGGGTAACCGGGCGCTCTATTGGCTCCGTGAGGAGCGTGGGGCTGGCAGGGGAGACCGCCCCACCGGCGCGACCATTGCAGTCATCGCCGTTGTTTAGAAGATTTGGGGAGGAGTCGTGGCGATCACAGTCGAGAGACTCGCAATGCAGCCATGCTTTTGGCGCATGGCTTGTGCGCACGCGCAGTAAACAGGCAATCCGGTGGAAGCCAGCTTAGAAAGCGAGCAGGAAGTCTCGCTCCGAAAAGTTCAAAAGGACAAAAATAGGGAATAATTCGCCAATTTCGCCCTCGGCGTTAAAGTCGGCACGGTCTTTGAATGGGGAATGGGGCGGAACATTCGCAAGACGGCTTGCGACCGAATCAACCGTGGTCCATGTCCTGGTCCGCCGAAGTCACGGCGGGTTCCGCACCAAGATATTGGACCCCTGGAATTACATGGGGACCAAAGATGAAGCTGATTATGGCCATCATCAAGCCCTTCAAGTTGGACGAGGTCCGCGAGGCCCTCACACCGCTGGGAGTGCAGGGCCTGACCGTTAGTGAGGTCAAGGGCTTCGGCCGCCAGAAGGGGCAGACCGAAATCTATCGTGGTGCCGAATACGTTGTGAATTTCCTGCCTAAGGTGAAAATCGAAGTGGCGGTCAACGATGATTTGGCTGACCGGGTGGTGGAGGCGATTCAAACCGCCGCCCGTACCGGCAAGATCGGCGACGGCAAGATCTTCGTCACCGAAATTCAGCAGGCGTTCCGCATCCGTACCGGCGAAAGCAATGCCGAAGCGCTGTAGAACCAATTTTTTCGGTGCAAGCCCGTTGGAGCTCGGGAGAACGCTGTCTTCCGGGCTCTCGGCTCGCCGGTTTCAGGGCCGGATGAGCAGCGTAAAGTTTGTGCCTAAAAAATACTCATCGCTTTTGAGTGCTGATTAAAAATACGTCATGGCGCCGTCTTTCCTTTACCAAGATGGTGCCGTCCAAGGTGGAAACCCTTGGAAATCGTGCGTTGGCACGGTTCTTGTTACTGGATGGGTAAGCTGACCACGACCGGTTGGCACGTCCTCTCGCTGAGCCGCTTCGGGGGTAAATATGAGCAATCGTTTGAAGTCTGTCCTTTCTAGCGTAAGCCCGGCGCTCGGCCTTGCGTTCGCCGCTACGGCGGCCTGGGCCGAAGAGGCTGCCGCACCGGCCGCCGCCGCCGTTCCAGTGGTTCTCGATTCCGGCGCCACCGCCTGGATGCTCACCTCCACCGCTTTGGTGCTGTTGATGACCATCCCTGGTCTGGCTCTGTTCTACGGCGGCATGGTTCGTAAGAAGAATCTGTTGGCCATTATGATTCAGAGCTTTGCCATCACCGCGCTGGTCACCGTGATTTGGGCCGTTATCGGCTACAGTCTTGCCTTCACCGGCGAGGGCGCCTTTATCGGCGGTATGGAGCGGTTCTTGTTGAACGGTCTTGATAAGGCATCTTTGGCACTGCCGAACCCGGTTCCCGAATCGGTGTTCATGATGTTCCAGATGACCTTCGCCATCATCACGCCCGCTTTGATTACCGGTGCGTTTGCCGATCGCATGAAGTTCTCTTCCATGCTGGTGTTCATCACTTTGTGGCTGCTGATGGTTTATGCCCCCATCTGCCATTGGGTGTGGATGCTCGACGAGAAGGGCGCCGCTGTCGGCTTCTTGGCCAAGATGGGCGTTCTCGACTTCGCTGGCGGCACCGTGGTGCACATCAACGCCGGTGTAGCCGGTCTGGTGGCCTGCTTGGTTCTTGGCCCGCGTAAGGGCTATGGCACCGATAACATGGCTCCTCATAATCTGAGCCTGACCATTATCGGCGCTTCCTTACTGTGGGTGGGTTGGTTCGGCTTCAACGCCGGTTCCGCTGTGGCCGCCGATGGCCGTGCGGGTATGGCCATGGCTGTGACTCAGATTGCCGCCGCCGCCGCCGCCATGTCTTGGATGCTGGCTGAATGGATGCTTCGGAAGAAGCCGTCCGCTTTGGGTATCGTTTCCGGTGCGGTTGCTGGTCTGGTTGCCATCACTCCCGCCTCGGGCTTTGTCGATCCCAAGGGTGCCTTGATTATCGGCCTGATCTCTGGCGTGGTTTGCTATTGGGGTGCTACCGGTCTGAAGCATGCTCTGAAGTATGACGACTCCCTGGACGCCTTCGGTGTGCATGGAATCGGCGGCATCACGGGTGCCATCCTGACCGGCGTTTTCGCAGTCGAGAAGATCGGCGGCACCGCCGGTCTGCTGGAAGGCAATGGCGCCCAGGTCATGACCCAGGTCTATGGTGTCCTGATTACCCTGGTCTACACCGCCGTGGTGTCCTTCATCTTGCTCAAGGCCATCGACATGGTCATGGGTCTGCGGGTCACCGCCGAGGAAGAGCGCGAAGGTCTCGACCTCTCCTTGCATGGTGAAACGGTTCACTGATCGCTCGGCCCGCTGTTGCGGGAGACGGAAAAGGGGGCGTCGGGGAAACCCGGCGCCCTTCTTTTGTTGGGAATGAATCCAATGGGATCAAAGGGTCCAAGACCCTTTGCGGGTCTGGGCGGAGCCCACAGTGTTCTTTTACTGACGGGTCAGGAAGTCTTGATAGGCGGCTTTCAGCCCGTCGTCGAGGCTGGTGCGCCCCGACCAGCCCAAAGCGTGGACCCGAGAAGAATCCATGAATTTACGCGGCATGCCGTCCGGCTTCGAGGTGTCGAAGGCAAAGACTCCGTTCCATCCCACCGCTCGGGCGATGGCTTCGGCCAGCTGGCGGATGGAATATTCGGCACCGCTACCCAGATTCAGCATGTCTTCGCCGGAATAGTGCTTCATCAAGAAGACCGCACCGTCGGCCATATCTTCGGAATACATGAATTCGCGTAAAGGGGTGCCGGTGCCCCATAAGGTGACCGAGTCGAGCCCCTGAAGCTTGGCATCATGAATACGCATCATCAGCGCCGCCGCCACATGGCCGTGGGCCGGGTCATAACGGTCGCCCAGGCCGAACAGACCGGCGGGCAGGGTGGAGATGAAGTCGCAGCCGTATTGCCGACGATAGGCCTGGCACAGCTTGACTCCGGCGATCTTGGCGATGGCGTACCACTCATTGGTGGGCTCTAGCGGGCCGGTCAGCAGCATATCCTCGGTCAGCGGTTGCGGGGCCAGCCGGGGATAGATGCAGTTGGAGCCCAAGAACAGCAGCTTGGACACGCCGCTACGCCATGCGCCGTGAATGACATTGGTCGCGATGGCCAGATTGTCGAACAGAAATTCCGCCGGTCGGGTGCTGTTGGCCAAGATACCGCCCACGGTGGCGGCGGCCAGGAACACCACTTCGGGTCGGTGGGTCTCCATCCAGGCTTCCACCTCGGCCTGTCGGCGCAGGTCCAAATCCTCACGCCCGACGGTCAGGAGCCGGCAGTTTTCCGATTGCAGCCGACGCATAATGGCCGACCCGGCCATACCGCGATGACCCACGACCCAAACCCGTTTTCCGGCAAGCTGGAAGATCTGCTCTGTCATGGCTTAGTCCTTGTCGGCTGCCGGGTCCATATCCGCCGGGAACGGCCATGATTTCACAAGGCGCAGTTTTCCATTTTCCACGGCGAGCAGGTGAGACGCCCTGTCTTCCAGGGGAAGGCCCAGCTCTTCGGCCACGGCGGGAAGCAGGGTGCGGACCCAGATTGCATCGGGAGCGCTAAGAGCAATCGTGTGCTGAAGCGGTGCGCCGCTCAGAGCGTTTATGCTCGACACAACCTGACGGCCGAAGCCCAGATGGTATTCGGCATAATTGCTGAAAAAGCCGGTGCCACGGGCATCAATCACCATGAGCCTCACCGAGGATGGAAGCATGGTCTTCATTTCGGCGATGGTGGCCAGGGCATGGGCTTTGACCGGTGACTGATCAAAACGGATGTATTTCTGGGCGGCGAAGGGAAGGATAACCGCCGTCGCTCCACCTAGAATCAGGGCAGCGCGGGTCAGGCCGGGATTGCCGCCAAAGCGCCGCCATAACTGGCCCGCCAGCAGTGCCGCCACCAGCATTTCCGCAATGCCGAGATGGGTGTTGTAGCGCCAGAACGAGGCGGCATTGGCGCTTTCATACCCGCCCAGAATGGCGATGTAGACGAACAGCAGAAAAAGGTTGTAGCCGACAAAGCAGACGGCAAACAGTTGGATCAGACGATTGCCTTTAAGGGGGCCGATCAGGGCCAGTCCCAGCAGAGCCAGACCCAGTCCGAAATACCCCCCTTTGGCTGTTGCAACATGTCGCATGCTGGTCAGAATTTCAGGAAGAAGCTCCCACTGCCATTCGGCCCAGCTCCTGATTCCCATATCGCCGCCGCTGCCCGCCACATGAAAGCGCCAGGCCAGGGTGACCATGATCGACGGGATCAGACAAGCCGCCAGAATCGTCCAGCCACGTTGCCATTGCCCGCCCTGACGCCAGGCATCCAAAGCCAGGGCCAGAACCAGTAACCCCATCAGGGCAAAATTGCCCTGCTTGGTGATGGGCAGCAGGGCGAAGACCAGAGCGAATTGTATGATCCGGCTTCGGTCACAATCCTTATTCCACAGACGCAATCCCAACACGGCGGTAAATCCGACGGCGGTTGCGGTGGCGGTATCGGCATAGCTGCTGAGAACCAGTTTGGGGACGAACGTGGTCGCGAAAATGGTGATGCCCAGCACGCCCCAGGCCGCAGCTCCCCAGCTGACCACAGAATCAGCGCGAAACTGACGGACCATCAAGCGGGCGCAACTGGCGAGCAGAA
>JAYTWE010000528.1:0-6594 GCA_043744055.1 Magnetospirillum sp. | reverse complement strand
GGTGAGCATTAAAGCGGATGGCGGGTCCCCGGAGGACGTAGCCCAGGATGTATTTCAATACATTTGCCTCAAACAGTGCCTGATACAGGCGATCGCTTCGAGTGCTGGTCTTCACAGCGATGGCAAATAGAAAATTCCGCCCCTCAAGGGTTCCCTGAATTCCCTGCCAAGCAGTTTCCAACACTTCCTGGCTTTGGAATGCCATGTTTGGCAAAGGGGAAAGGAAGCACCTGAATCCATCTGGGATTGGATCTGGTATTCTTAGTCCAAGGATGTCGGGCGTACTAAGTTTAAGCTCCATGCCCTTTTCCTGCAGAGCAACTTCGAACGCCAGATATTCAGAGCGCGCCTTGTCATTCAGTAGCTTTGTCGTGTCTGCACCTCTCGCCATTTTAACGATGGCAACTTTCCTTGTTGGCGTTGCCACAGCCTTGGCTGGCCGGGAAAAAACGGTACTGTTCCAAACGCCGCTGTCCATGAAAACATTCCAAGTTGCCGCCGCATTCCAAAGGGCGGCAGCTTCCATCATCTCGTAAATATCCCCATCGACTTTTGCCTTCTGCCCTGGGGTAAGTTTGACGGCTCCTGGCCAAATCAATTGCCCAGCCACTTCTACATTCGCATATGCCTGGGTTCGGTACTCAAGAAATGGCCGAGATGGATCGGGGTCGCCATCAGCCCCTGGGACGAACCCACCGAAAGCGCAGTCCATCACCCTCGCTTGGGTGATTTGGAACTCCGTCTTTCTGCCCCGGACTCCTCCGCCTCGTACGTCCACGAGACACCCATTGCCGCCGCTGTGACAACCAGGGCAGATAAATTGTTGTGCATTGATGTCGGGGGCGTTGGGGAACTGGAATGGCATCAGCGATTCTCCGGGGGGCGCGTAGCCAAATCGCGTGCGGTTGCGAATAGCACGTCGAGGTCAATCCCCAGTGCCTGGGCGAGGCATTGAAGGACGTGGACGGTAGGGTTGCGGCGACCACGCTCAACACCCGATATGTAGGTGCGATCCAGCCCTGCCCGTTCTGCAAGGTCTTCCTGGCTGAGCCGCATCAATTCCCGATGGTGACGAACGGCTGCGCCAAGAGTTGTGGTGAGGTCCAATTGCAATGCCCAGACATGATGATCCACCGTTGATAGACCTCATCCCCATGGGGCGCCATGGACTATGAGTCACATTTTGGAAAGCCGTTCTTAAAGATTGCGCCGCTCTACGAGGGCAATAGCATTGCCCCTTGTCCAGAAGGCTGTAAGCAGCTATGCTGTTTCCGCTTTTGTTCTTAGACGACGATAAGTATCGCGTTGTCGCCGGTCTATTTCTGGGGTGGTGGGAAAATGGGCTACTCGGCGGTATCACTTTTCAGTGGTTGTGGCGGATTCTGTGAAGGCGTCGAACTGGCGGGCTTTGACATCCGGGTCGCGGTGGAGCTAGACAAGTTCGCCTGTCAGACTTACCGGCACAATTTTCCAAAGGTCCCGTTGTACGAGGGCGATGCAGTAAACTTCCTCGCAACCCCGGATGAGAATCATCGCAAAAGATATCGGCTTGATGACGTTGATCTCGTGTTTGGGGGGCCACCCTGCCAGGGCTACAGCCAGATCGGCACCCGCGACCTCAACGACGACAGAAATAGGTTGTATGAAGAGTATGCACGGGTCGTCGAGACTCTGCGTCCCCGTGTCTTTCTCATGGAAAACGTACCCAATCTCCTGATGATGGCGAAGGGGCATTTTCGCGACCTGATTCTCAAACATTTCGCAAAAATCGGGTACAGAAACGTTACCTTTCTCAAAGTTTCTGCAGACGATTACGGCGTCCCTCAGACGCGACAGAGAGTGTTTTTCGTCGGCACGCGTGATGGCATTGAGTTTCCCGGCGACTTGCGCTCCTTCTGCGGGTCAGCTCTTGCAGCGGTAAGGGTCGAGCGCCCCTACACGGTCGCCGAAGCAATCGATGATTTGCCCAATGATGTCGTCGCCAGCGGAAAAACAATGCCATATCCTAAAAGCAAAAAGGGGCTTTCCGAGTACCAGCGCCTGATGCGGCTGGATAGCAGTAGTGGTCCGTACACGATGGCAGTCAAACGTCAGCGAGGCATCGGCAATACGCCGATGGTGCTGCACAACCAGCACACCAAAGAGATTCAGGCGCGGCGCGCACACCTAATCTCTCTGCTGGCTCCCGGCGCCAAAGCCAATAGCCTGCCTAAAGAAATTTGGAATGGCGCCCGCCCTGAGAAGTGGCGCCGGTTGCACCCAGACCTCCCCAGCTACACCATCCTTGCTCAGATGCACCGCGACCTGAGCGAATGGGTGCATCCTCGGCTTCAGCGGTGGATTACAGTCCGGGAGGCTGCTCGCCTCCAGTCCTTCCACGATGGCTTTGTCTTTGTTGGCTCGGAGTGGCAGCAACTCAAGCAAATTGGCAATGCCGTACCGCCCCTTCTAGGTCACGCGATGGCCAGTACCGCCCGCGCGATCTTGTCTGCACTAGATAGTTCTGCCACCAACTCCCCCGCACTTGTCTCTGCAGCGGAATGAGTCTCAGGAGCGAGCCACCACACTACCCGCCAGTGCCAACCGGGCCTTTGCGGGCCGCTGGGCGGCTCTCGACGGCGCTGGGGTGTTGGGCGGGTGGGTGCTGGCCGGTGCGTTGGGCAAGTCCAACACAATTCTGCTGGACGGTAGGCAGGTGAACTGCGAGCTCGTCGAGAAGGCCAAGGCGGGTCAGATCATGCGGTTCCCCGATGGGGATGAGGATGCCAAGCGACTGCTTAACGAGCTATCCGCGACAACTGAAGGGGCAAGATCAGTGATTGATGGCCTTTTCAGGCTTTCTTGCTTCTAAATTTGTCCTTCAGGCGGTGTTCCAGAACGGTGGCGGCACGGCCGGTTCCGAACAGATTCCGCAGGGTCCGGACAATCCGTCTTGGATACAGGATATAGCCGACGATGTAGTTCAGCAGCATGAAGCCGATCCGGTAGAGGGACAGCTCGCGGGCGCCCATGAAGCGATTGACGGTCATGGGCCGGATCGCGCTGTAGTCGCTGTTCAGCGATGTCAGCGCCAGGAAGTAGTCATCGTTGAGGGCGATGCGGTTCTGCGCCATCAGCTCGGCGAAAATCTCGGTGCCGGGATAGGGCGAGAAGATGTTGATGGAGACCTCGTCGGCCCCCCTGACCGCCAATCCCAGCCCATAGATGATGGTCCTGAATATGTCCGAGCGGCGTTCTTCCGGGAAGCCGATGATCAGATTGGTGCGAATGATCAGGCCCAACCTCTTGGCCGTCATGGCCGAGGCGCTCAGTTCCGGCAGCGAGATCTGCTTGCGGATGGCCTTCAAGGTGCGTTCCGATCCGCTTTCCGGGGCATAAACTAGATAATTCAGGCCGGTCTGTTTGAGGAGGGTAAGGGTTTCCTCGTCCAGCGCCTCGCTGCGGGTTCCCGAGGGGAGCGACCAGTTAAGCTTGATATTTTCGGCCAGGAGCTTGGTGCAAAACTCCACCGCCCAGGTCTTCTTGGTGATGGCGGTCAGGTCGTAGAGCTGCACGGCGGTGATCTGATAGCGCTCCATATAGGTTTTTATTTCCGCGATCACGTCATCCACATCGCGCAAGGTATAGCGCGTCGACCACATCTGCGAGCTTGAGCAGAAGGTGCAGCGGAACGGACATCCCCGCGACACCATCATAGGCATGTCCCGCAGGGTCTGGACGCCGTAGGACTTCCCGGCGCTCCAGAACTTCTCCAGATAGCCTTCCGGCCAATAGGGCCACGCAATGTTGTCCACATCGCGAATACGCGGCAGACCGCTGGTCCGGTGGAAGATCCCGTCCGGGTCGATGAAAGCGACGCCGTCGATGTCGGCAAACCCACGCCCGGCCAGATGGGCGTCGATGATCTCGGACATGCGGTACTCACCTTCGCCGCAGACGCAGAGGTCCAAGGCGGGGCAGTCGCGCAGGCTGAACTCGGACAGGGCGGTGATGTGCTCGCCACCGGCGATTATCAAGGCCTTGGGGAACCGTTCGCGGATGGCGAGCGCCAAGGCGCGGCCCACCGGCCACTCGCCGGAAAACATGAACGACAGACCGATAATGTCGGGATCGGCAGGAATCCGGTCGAGGATTTCCGCGAAGGTGAGGCCCTGGCACTGATACCCGGGAAAGCTCTCCACCGGCCATCGGCGGTTCAGCCCTTCGGCGATGGCGTCGACGATCTCGCAGTCATGCCCGCACCCTTTGATATGCCCGGCGATATAAGCCAAGCCGATGGCGGGGGTGGCCTCGTTGTTGAAAGCATTGAGGGTCGATACGATGGGCGGCCGCACCAGGACCACCTTGGCCGCTCGGGCGGGCGGGGTGTCGTAGAATTTCTGGACGCTTACCGCCGCAGCGATTTTTTCCCGGTCGCTTGCCATTATTTTCTCATTCTAGCCGTCAGACGGGATATGGCGTCTTGGACGGTAATCGGCAACAGTCGAACCAATGCACAGCGGGCACGGAACCACAGCGGAGCGAAATCCTCCAAGGGCTGGTCCTCTGGCACCTGGGCGGCGATAATCTCTGCTGGCATCCCGGCCAGCCGGTGCCGTGCCACATACAGGACGGTATTATAGCGGTACCAGCTCGACACCTGATGCTGTCCCACAAGGGCAGGGCGAAGGAGATCGATGGCAACGAAGTCATACCGCCGGAACAAGGCCCGCCAGTATTCGTAGGGCTGTTCGTTGATGTGATGCTCGCCCCCCTGGCCGGGCCTGGCGGCGGCGAACAAGACCACATCCGCATGGGCGACCAGATCGGCAACGAATCCGGCGGCCCGCGATTCGGGCAGATGTTCGGCGACTTCCAGGCTTTGGGCCAGATCGAAGCGGCGGCCAAGTGCCAGCGGTTGGCGCAGATCACGGGATTGAAACGCATCCTCGGGAATGCGGAGGCTGGACCGGGAGACATAATCGCCGTCGAGTCCGATCACCTCGCAGCCACCCGCCTGCTTCCACACCGACAGCCAAGTGCCCTTGGCGCAGCCGAAATCCACCACGCTCTTGGGCGCCAAGATGGGCAGCAAGTATTCGATGATGGCCGTTGCCGAAGCGTGACTGATCCGGTCCGTATAGGCCATGAAATCGGCCCCATAGACGTAACTATCATTCCCGGTCATCGCGCCCCCCGAATCCGGCGCAACGCTCATGATCAGTGTGGTTTCGGCTGCCGAACGACGTATCAAAGCGCATCAAAATTCCTCTTGGCACGAACGGTATAGACGGTCCTGCCCCGACCCTCGAAATAGATTCGGACCAGCATTTCCGCTAGCAGTCCCATCAGAACGCACATGACGCCGGTCAGAAAGCTCATGACGCCCAGCAGCGGAACCGGAGTCTGAATCAGGGAAATCCCCTCGAACGCCTTGAGCCAAAGGGCGAAGGCCGCCGAGATCGCTGAGATCGCGAAGCACAGCAAACCCAGGAAGCCGAAGATGTAGATCGGCTTGGTCTGGTAGCTACCCAGGAATTTAATCACCAGCAGATCCAGCAGCACCTTAACCACCCGTTCCAGGCCATATTTCGACTGACCATGGATGCGGGGGTGGTGGCGGACGGGAATTTCGGCGATCTTGCCGCCTTGCCAACTGGCATAGATGGGGATGAAGCGGTGCATCTCGCCATACAGGCGGACGCCCTCCATGACCTCGCGCCGATAGGCCTTCAGGGTGCAGCCATAATCGTGCAAGTGAACGCCGGAAATGACGGAGATCAGCTTGTTGGCCAGACGGCTGGGGAGATTGCGGCGCAACGCGGCGTCCTGCCGGTTCTGGCGCCATCCCGAAACCACGTCATAGCCCTCGTCCAGCTTGGCCAGAAGATTGGGGATGTCGGCGGGGTCGTTCTGAAGATCACCGTCGATGGGGATGACGATGTCGCCACGGGCATGGTCGAATCCGGCCATCATGGCCGTGGTCTGGCCGCAATTGGCCCGGAAATGGATGACTTTGACCCGGGAATCCTTCGCGGCGATCTCATCGAGCTTCTCGGCGGTGCCGTCCTTGCTGCCATCGTTGATGCAGATCACTTCGAATGGACGATCCAGCTTTTCCAGCTCGGGGATCAGCCGAGTGTAGAGCGGATCGAGATTGTCCAACTCGTTGTATAGGGGCACGATAATGGAAAGCACGGGCGATCTCCAAATGCGAGGGAGGGGCTTGTGATCCGCCTCACCCAAACCTATTCGATGCCGGTTCATCGGATGGGCAATTCATGCCTCCCCCCGCGCAGGCGGTTTGGGACGCAACTCCAGCGCACCTTCTAGCACACCCCTCATTTCCATGGGGAGGGGTAAGTTTGACATCCGGCCGTGGTGTCAGGACATGCGTCGGGCGAAACTGAACAGCTGGAAGATATTCCAGATCTTCTTGCGGTTATCGGCCCGGCTGTGGATATGGTCGTTCAATAGGCGCTCAATCATGGGGCGGTTGAACCATCCGGCCATGGGGTTGCTCCCGGACAGAATTTCGTCACGCACCACATCCTTCAGGGCGCCGCGCAGCATTTCGCTGACGGGCGGGGCGAAGCCGTGCTTTTTCCGATCGAC
>JAYTWE010000527.1:0-1976 GCA_043744055.1 Magnetospirillum sp. | reverse complement strand
GCCTATCAGACGGCCTGGCTGAAGGCCAATCATCCCGCCGAGTTCATGGCGGCGACCATGACCTATGACATGGGCAATACGGATAAGCTTAATTCATTTCGCCAAGAGCTGGACCGGCTGGGGATCAAACTGCTGCCGCCCGATATCAATTCCTCGCGTCCGACCTTTTCCGTGGAACTCTTGCCCGACGGATCGCAGTCGGTGCGCTATGCCCTGGCGGCTTTGAAGAATGTGGGTGAAGCCGCCATGAAGAGTCTAGTGGAAGAGCGGGATCGTGGTGGGAAGTTCCGGGATCTGGGTGATTTTGCCGCTCGCATGGATGCCCGTGTCCTCAACCGCCGCCAACTTGAAAATATGGTCAAGGCCGGGGTGTTTGATAGCTTGGAGAAGAGCCGAGGTCGGTTGTTCAAGAACGCCGATACCCTGACCCGTTATGCCGCCCAGGCGGCGGAGGATCGGGCATCAAGCCAGATGAGCCTGCTGGGCGGCTCCAATGCCCCCAGCTTGAAGTTGGAAAATGGTCCAGACTGGTCGCCCCATGAAAAGCTGAACCAGGAATTCGACGCGGTGGGATTCTACCTGTCGGCTCATCCGCTGGACGCTTATTCCAAGAGTATGAAGCGCCTTAACGTCTTGAAGATCGCCGAGCTGCCCCGCCACCTTCAAGCCGGGGGCAAAGGCCGTATTCGCTTGGCCGGTTCGCTGCTGTCCAAGCAGGAGCGGGTCTCGGCCAAGGGCTCACGTTATGCTTTCCTGCAATTCTCGGACGCCTCGGGCATGTTCGAGGTGACCTGTTTCTCCGAGACTCTGGCGGCGTCGCGGGAATTGCTGGATGCCGGTGGCCCGCTGTTGATTAATGTGGATGCCAAGATGGAAGACGATCAGCTGCGCATGACCTGTCAAAGCATCGCCTCGCTGGATCAAGAAGCCGCCAAGGCCGCCGCTGGAATCCGTATCGTCATTGACAACGATGCCCCCATCGGTGATTTGCAGAAACTGATTCATGGCGAGGGCAAGGGGCGCAACCAAATCGTCATCGTCGCCCGAATGGGGGGGCGAGAGGTCGAGTTGGGCTTGAATGGCAAGATTGCCATCACGCCAAAATTCATGAGCACTCTGCGCTCGATCCCAGGCATCGCCGAGGTAGAAGAGATATGAGGTATTTTTCCGCGATCCTGATGGCTTTGATTTTGACCGCCTGTGCGCCGAGCGAGTTCAGCGAACCGCCGGAAGTGACCTTGGTGGACTTGAACCCCATGGATGTGTCGTTGTTTGAGCAGCGAATGGCGGTCGGGTTGCGCATTCGTAACCTCAATGATGTTCCCATGGAGATCAATGGTCTTCGTTTCGCGTTGGAAGTGAACGGCAAACCCTTTGCCAAGGGAAGCGGTAACCATTCGGTAACGGTGCCTCGCCTGTCCGATGCCGTCACCGAAGGAATCGCGACAGTGGCCACCACCGATCTGATCCGCCAGATCATGGGGGTCCCTGATGCTAAGATGTTGAGTTATCGCGTCAGTGGAACCCTGTTCCTATCCGGCGCGACCCGCCATAGCATCCCGTTTGATAACCAAGGTGAATTCGACCTGTTTTCCTCGTCCTCGGCCACGAAGATTAAGGGGCTCAGTCAATGATGAACATTCAGAAGCTTGAACAGATTCTTGCCGGTCATGCCAAATGGCTGAAGGGGGAGAAGGATGGCGTCAGGGCCAAGCTGGATCACGCTGATCTGACCGGAGCCGATTTGAAAGGACGCGACTTGCGCTCCATCAGCTTTCGCGAGGCAGATTTGCATGATGCTGATCTTCGCAACACCAATCTGACCGATTGTAATCTGAGCGGAGCTGATTTGCGCGGGGCCAATCTGGACCGGGCTGTGTTGAGTGAAGCCGATATGTCCCATACCGATCTGCGTGGGGCATTTCTGGAAGGTGCCGTTCTTGACGGGGCCGATATCTGGCGCAGCAATCTTTATG
>JAYTWE010000526.1:0-6548 GCA_043744055.1 Magnetospirillum sp. | reverse complement strand
GCCAACCAGCGTTCAGGAAGGGTGACAAGACCGGCCCGATCAATACGATCGACCAAGGTCCAACCTGCTCCCATCAAAATGGCCAGCAAGATAATGATGAACACAGCACTCATCATAACGCACGCCCCAGAAAGCTTAGAAATGTAGAGAGCTTCTCCACATAATATCCTGAATTATAATAGTAATAGCTGGCTACGATGGACAGCAGCCACAAGATTGCGATGAGGGATAGGATGTGATGACGAGCGCGGCTATCCAACTGCGGCTATCCTTATCCGGTTATGGCCCAAACCTCGCGGGTGAGGCAGAAAGTATTAAGGATGAGCGCGATGGCCGAAAATGGCCGAGCCCACCCGAATATGGGTGCTTCCCAGATTTACGGCAACGGGGTAGTCGCCGCTCATCCCCATGCTGAGAACAGACAGCCCGTTGCGTGCCGCAATCTCTGCCAGCAAGCGGAAATGAGGTTCAGGGTCGCAATCGGCCGGAGGCACGCACATCAGCCCTTCGATCTTCATGTGGTATTGCTCGCGGCAAACTTCGATCAGTGAATCAGCATGATCGGGATCGGCTCCGGCTTTTTGCGCCTCGCGGCCGGTATTGATCTGGATCAGCAGCCGGGGGTGTCGATCAACCCGGATCATCTCATCGGCGATGGCGCGGGCCAGTTTCGGCCGGTCAATGCTCTCGATCACGTCGAACAGCCCCACCGCATCGCGGACCTTATTGGTCTGCAATGGCCCAATCAGATGCAATTCAAGGCCGGGATAGCGAGCTTTGAGATCAGGGAACTTAGTCTTGGCTTCTTGCACCCGGTTCTCGCCGAACACCAGCTGACCGGCGGCCAGGGCCTCTTCCACCGCTTCGACGGGATGCGTCTTGCTCACCGCCACCAAGGTGATCGTGGCAGGGTCGCGGCCAGCGCTTAACGCAGCTTCATCCATGCGGACCTTCACGGCGGCAAGATGGTCGGCAATCATGACGGCTGATATTCCGGCACCAGCCGTTTAAGGATGGCCACGGCGGGCGCTTGCTGGTGGGCGCGGCAGGCCTGGGACAGATCATCCAAGGCGAAGCCCAGTTCCTCCACATCGACCGCGCGGGGGGTGGCGACCAAGATGCCGGGTTGAGTGGTAGCCAACGGCGGTTCGGACCCGTGGAAGATTTCCTCGAACAGCTTCTCACCAGGCCGCAGACCGGTGAAAACGATCTGAATATCATGATCAGGGCGCAAACCGGCCAGCCGGATCATCTGGCGGGCCAGATGAACGATCTTCACCGGCTCCCCCATATCGAGAACGAAGATTTTCCCCCGATAATCCGGGTGATCGACGCCAAAGGCCGAGGCTTGAAGCACCAGTTCCACCGCCTCCCTGACTGTCATGAAGTACCGAGTCATGTCGGGATGAGTGACGGTGATGGGGCCGCCCGCTTCCAATTGCCGTTGAAACAAGGGCACGACCGAACCGGTAGAGCCCAGCACATTGCCAAAACGCACCGTCACAAAGCGAGTACCGCCGCTCAGCAAAGCCAGATCCTGCGCCTGGGCATACATCTCGGCCACCCGCTTGGATGCGCCCATGACATTGGTGGGATTAACCGCCTTGTCGGTGGAAATCTGCACCATCAGCCCCACACCGGCCTTTATGCACGCATCCACCACGATTCGGGTTCCCACCGCATTGGTCAGCAACCCTTCATCCGGGTTGTATTCCACCATGGGAACGTGCTTCAAGGCGGCGGCGTGGAACACCAGTTCCGGTCGATACTCCATCATGACGCTTTGCACCCGCTGGGCGTCACGCACATCGCCCAGAACCGGGATGTGATCGGGACCGCCCTCGGTCTGCGCTAATTCCTGGTCGATGGTGTAGAGGTTGAACTCGCAAGCCTCGAACAAAACCAACTGCGCCGGGCCGAAATCCTTGATCTGGCGGACCAGTTCCGACCCGATACTGCCACCCGCGCCAGTCACCATGACCCGACGATTCTTGATGAGCCGCTCCATCCCGCCCCGGTCCAGAGCCAGCTGCGGCCGTCCCAGCAGATCTTCCACCGCGATGGGACGCAAGGTGATGCGGTCTTCCACCCCGTCTTGCAGATCGGTCAGGCGTGGAATACGCGCCAATCCCAGCCCCAGCCGGTCGGCGGCATCCAGTAATTCGCGCACCACAGCGCCATCCAGACGATGATCGGTGATGATCAGGCGTTGCGGAGCCTGGCCGCGCCGCTTCAGCTCGGCCATGACCTCGTCCAGCTGGTCGATGCTGCCCAAGACATCGACACCATGGATGTTGCGCCCCACCCGACCGCCTCGTTCGCTGATCAGGCCCACCGCCCGATACTCGGCCTGATCGGATCGGGTGGCGCGGATGAACAGCTCGGCTTCATCGCCAGCTCCCACCAGCAAAGCGGGGATCGCGCCGCCGCGCACCGCGCGCACCGCCTGAACCTTGTCCTTGAAGGTGCGGTAGAGAAAGCGCGGCCCCCCCAGCAGAGTCAACAACACGAACCAATTGATGAACAAAACCGAACGCGGCAGTGTTTGCAGCCGGGTCATCAAAAACAAGGCCAGCATGAAGATCAGAACGGTCAATGTGGCGGCGCGCACCAGGGCGGTCATGTCGTTGACCGAGGCGTAGCGCCAGACCCCACGATACAGACGCTGCGACAAGAACACCGGAATCGCCACCAGAGTGAACAACCCGGCTCCCAGCAGAAGGTCGCCATTCCCCCACAGCCGCCACATATCGTCGCCGAGACGAAGATAGAGCGCCACCACGAAAGACAGCGCCGCCACCACGATGTCGTGGACGAACGCGATATGCGAGCGAGACAACTTTTCCTGCATTCCCAACCTTGGCCTTATACCGGCGAGCCACTGACGTGACTCGCCTCATGGCCCCTCAAACGCCGGGCGCTCGCGCTTGGCTTACGCGCCATGAGGCGCGGCGGGCCTTGCCCTTGCCTTCTCCCCCTTGAACTGAACATGTCAGTTCAAGGGCTCGGCGGTATCAAGCTTGGCCTCACCAGGAGACCGCAACCGCAGCCTATACTTAGCCGGGATACCGCTTGCGGGTCAAAAACCATTTGTCTTGCTGGCACCGGCTCGCTGGCATCAGACGAAAAAATAGGCTAAGGCTGACCCCATAATCCAGGCTGCCGGAGCCCCCGTCCATGTGTGGCATCGCCGCCATTTTCTCCTACAGTCCAGAAGCTCGCCTGGTCGATCCCATGGAGCTGATTCGGATTCGCGATTCCATGACCAAACGCGGCCCCGATGACGATGGGGCTTGGCTGGGGGCTTATGGCCGGATCGTGCTGGGCCATCGCCGGTTGTCCATCATTGATCTGACTCCCTCTGGCGCCCAGCCCATGGTCAGTGCCGATGGTCAGGCGATTATCGTCTTCAATGGCGAAATCTATAATTACCAGGCGCTGAAAAAGCGGCTGGAATCCCAAGGTGTCCGCCTTCGTTCCGGCTCTGACACCGAAGTCATCTTGGAGATGTACCGCCGCGAAGGCCCCGCCATGCTGGGCAGTCTGCGCGGCATGTTCTCGTTGGCCATCTGGGATGAAAGCCGCAGGGGAATGCTGGTGGCCCGCGACGGCCTGGGCATCAAACCGCTTTACGTAGCCGATGACGGCAAGACGGTGCGATTGGCCTCGCAGGTCAAGGCATTGTTGGCGGGCGGACGCATTTCCACCAGCCCGGACCCGGCTGGTCATGCCGGTTTCTTCCTGTGGGGCCATGTGCCCGAGCCTCATACCTTGTACCAAGCCATCCGAGCCGTGAAACCGGGGACTTGGGAATGGTGGGGCCAGGACGGTGGGCGCGACAGCGGCGTCTTCTTCGATCTGGGGGCCGAACTGCGTCAACCGCAATCGGTGGCCGGTGTCGATCTGAAGTCGGCTCTGGAAGATTCCGTGGCTCATCATCTGATCGCCGATGTGCCGGTGGGTGTCTTCCTATCCGCTGGCCTGGATTCCACCACCTTGGCCGCCATGGCGGCACGTCTGGCCCCCGGACGGCTGCTCAGTGTGACGCTGGCCTTCGCCGAATTCGAGGGCCGCGAACAAGACGAAGCGCCGCTGGCCGAGCTGGCGGCCCATCATTTTGGCACCGATCACACCACAATTCGCATTCCCGGCAGTGAATTCGCCGCCCAGCGTGCCCAGATTCTAGCCGATATGGACCAACCGTCCATCGACGGCGTCAATGTCTGGTTCGTGGCCCGTGCGGCAGCCACTTGCGGGCTGAAAGTGGCGCTGTCGGGCCTGGGCGGCGACGAGTTGTTCGCGGGCTATGACACGTTTCGCGAAATCCCCAAGATGGTATCCGTACTGCGCCCCTTCGCCGCCATTCCCTCATTGGGGCGCGGCTTCCGGGCGGTGAGTGCCCGCTTGGTTCGTAAATTAGCATCGCCCAAACTGGCGGGAGTCCTGGAATACGGCACCTCCCTACCCGACGCCTATCTGCTGCGCCGTGGATTGTTCATGCCTTGGGAGCTCGATCAGGTCATGGATCCCGAGATGGCGCGGATGGGGCTGGAGGCCCTGGCTCCCCGCATGCGCCTGGCCGAAGCCGCCTGCGGCATGGCCGATGACCAATTGGCCATCTCGGCGCTGGAAATGCAGTTCTATATGCGGAACCAACTATTACGCGACGCCGATTGGGCCGGTATGGCTCATTCCTTGGAAATTCGAGTGCCCCTGGTTGATACCGCCTTGCTGCGCGGTGTTTTGGCCTTGCATGCCGCCGACAAAGTCCCCACCAAGCGCGACATGGCCTTATGCGCCAGTCCCGCCTTGCCGGACTCTATCTTGAACCGTCCCAAGACCGGATTCTCCGTTCCCGTCGCCCAATGGCTGGGCGAGACCTCGTTACGAGGCTGGGCCAAGCGGGTCCACGCCGGGTTTTAAAATGAGATCAAAGGGCCTTAGGCCAATCGACATTCAAGCGGATAGGCGGAGAAATGGGACACAGATGAACACAGATTCCCGCTATGCGGGACACAGATATACTCCGTCGCCGTGAAAACCCAAAAATCGCCAGTCCCACCCGTCGTCACTCCCGCGGAAGCGGGAGTCCAGGAGTCGCGGAAAAGCCAGCGGCGCCCCCCTGGATTCCCGCTTTCGCGGGAATGACGAGAGAGTTGGAATCTTCGGGTTCTCAAGGCGACGGGGTATAAGAATATTTCTCAATTCATCTGTGTCTAAAATTTCTGTTTGGAGGATGTTCCAGACTGGAAACAATCGAATTCTCTGAATGTCGATCCGTCCTTAGGCCCTTTGCGGGCGGAGCCCACAACTCTTACGTTTTCATATACCCAAAAAGAAAGGGTGGCCGAAGCCACCCTTTCCCTAGACGTAACAGATATCGTTGACCGATTAGAAGGTCAGCGACAGGCCGGACATGGCAGTCCAACCGCTGTTCTCGTAGTTAGCGTCGGAGACACCCATGGTGCCCTTACGCTGGTCCTTGTAGTCGGCATAACCGACAGTGGCGAGAGCGTCAACCCCCGGGCCGAGGTTGTACTTGCCCGAAGCCTGATAGAACTCGATCACGTCCTGCTTGCCGTTGTTGCTGGTCGCGGCAACGCCGGTGTTGTTGTTCTTAATACCGTTAACTTCGGAACGGAAGTAACCGAAGCTGACGGCATAGGGGCCGCTGGCATACATCAAGGACGCGTCGTAAGCGATACCACCGAAGTCGATCTGGGCGCTGCCCTTGGTGGTGCCGATGTTCACGCCCGCACGGGCGTCAGCCAAGGTACCCAACACGGTGTTGGTCAAGCCGGAGGTGCCATTGTTGGAACCGGTGCTGCCGCGACTGTTGTCCTGATGGGCGATCTGAGCGGAACCGCCCAGGGTGAAGCCCGCATAGGACAGCTGAGTGCCATACATCTGAGCGGTGAAGGCGTTGACGCCAGCAGCGTTACCAGCGGCGGACAGGTCAACCCAAACGTAACCGGCAGAAGCCTTCACGCCAACGGGGCCGAAGGTGTTGGCATACAGGGCGGTACCGCCCCAAGCGCCGGCACGAGCCAGCGGAGTGCCACGGCTGTCCTGACGGGTCACGTTCGGGACATAGCTGGCGCCCAAGGTCAGACCATAGAAGCTCGGAGCAACATAGGTGAGCTTCTCGGCCTTGTCGTCGGCGACGAAGGCGGTGGTGTTGGTGGACGAGCTGTAACCAACGATCTGGCTCATGCCCAGAACCGAGGTCGGCTTGGCGATGGCGAAGTTCAGACCCATGATGGAGCCGCCGATGGTGCCGTTGGCGGCATCGGGAGCCTGGACGTGGGTCAGGGCGGTGCCATTGGCGGCGGTGCCGGCGATGACCTTACCGAAGCCGCCTTCGATCCAAGCGTAGCTGGAATCGATCACGTCGGTGGAGACGTCGGAGTGACCGCCGGCTTCCAGGCTGACGAACACGCCGACCGACAGGCCGTTGTCCAGCTTGGTCGAACCGGTGAACCAAATCTCGTTGTCGCCCTTGACGTCGACATTGGCGCGCTGGCCGGCGCCGTTGTTGAAGCCGGTCA